>CAKRHU010000087.1 GCA_934339215.1 uncultured Lacticaseibacillus sp. | reverse complement strand
GGCTGTGGGCCCATGACTTGATCAAAGGCGGCTTGTTCAAGATCCTTGGCAGCAACGCCTTGTTTCTTTAAATCAGCCATTAAATCATTCATACGATGGAATTCTTTAGGATAAACCTTCACGAAATCTTTTTGCGCTTGATCCCAGCTAGCCAAAATTTCTAAAGCTTTGGCAGAGTTGGTGTAGCGCGCATGCTTGACGATCAAGTCATGCAAAATTTCGTCACCGGCTGTTTCACCGACGTTAAAGAATTCAATCATGTCCATGTTGGCATGGGCTTTGAGTTGATGATCAGGATCATACACATAAGCGACTCCACCAGACATGCCGGCACCAAAGTTGCGACCAGTTGAACCTAAGATCACGGCGGTGCCACCAGTCATGTATTCACAACCATGGTCGCCGATACCTTCAACCACCACATTGGCGCCAGAGTTCCGCACGGCAAAGCGTTCACCAGCGCGCCCATTGAAGAAGGCTTCACCGCTGGTGGCACCAAAGCAAGCAACGTTGCCGACAATTGGCGCATTGGCATAAAGTTCAGCGGCAAGTTTAGGCGCTTGGACGATCAAGCGACCACCAGACAAGCTCTTGCCAACATAGTCGTTGGCTTCACCGATCAAGCGCAAGGTCAACCCTTCGGCTGCAAAGGCACCAAAGCTTTGGCCGGCAACGCCAGTGTATTCATAGGTCAAGCGATCATCTGGTAAATGATCATCTGAGAAGCGCTTGGCTAACCAGCCCGAAATCCGCGCTCCAGCAGAACGATCGATATTGTTGATCGACTTTTTGATGACCGTTTGTTCATCAGATTTCACGGCTTGTTCGGCAAACGCGTTGAGTTCAGGGCGTTCGTCAGCAGGCTTAAACGGATCGGCAACTTTGCGCTCGATGCCATAAGTCTTGCCTAACATGCGTGAGAAGTCCAAGGTCTTGGCTTTACCAGTGGCAGTAAAGCGTGGAACTAAGTGTTCAACATGGCCGACCATTTCATCAACGGTGCGATAGCCGAGGCTAGCCATTTGTTCGCGTAAGTCTTCAGCGATAAATTGCATGCAGTTGATGACATTTTCTGGGGTGCCGATGAAGAATTTGCGCAAAGCTGGGTTTTGAGTCGCGATCCCAGTTGGGCAAGTGTTCAACGAGCAAACCCGCATCATGATGCAACCAACCGATACTAAGACCAGCGAGGCAAACGAGAATTCTTCCGCACCGAGCATAATGGCAACCGCCACATCGCGGCCATCCATCAACTTCCCATCTGTTTCCAAAATGGCCCGTTGACGCAGACGGTTCATGGCCAAGGTTTGATGCGCTTCAGATAAGCCCATTTCCCATGGCAAACCAGCATCACGCACAGAATTCCGTGGTGCAGCCCCAGTCCCGCCGTCATAACCTGAGATCACGACTTTATCAGCGCCGGCTTTAACGACCCCGGTAGCGATGGTCCCAACGCCAGTGGACGAAACTAACTTAACGGTGACGGCAGCATCTGGATTGACTTGTTTCAAATCAAAGATCAATTGTTTCAAATCTTCGATGGAGTAAATATCATGATGCGGTGGCGGGGAGATCAACCGCACACCAGGCACGGAACCGCGGACTTCAGCGACCCATGGAAAGTTCTTAGTACCAGGCAGTTGCCCACCTTCACCAGGTTTAGCCCCTTGTGCTACTTTGATTTGAATTTCTTCAGCAGACATCAAGTATTCGGTGTTCACACCAAACCGCGCAGAGGCGACTTGTTTGATCTTGGAGTTGACGTCTTTTTTCTGACCACGCGTCTTAAAGCGCCAACGTGGTTCGCCACCTTCACCACAGTTGGACTTGCCGCCTAAACGGTTCATCGCTTCAGCAATGGTGGTATGCGCTTCTTCAGAAATGGAGCCATAACTCATGGCGCCAGACTTGAAGCGCTTGACGATCGACGATACGGGTTCAACTTCTGATAACGGCACACTTGGACGATCAGAGTGGATATGCCACTGCGAACGCAAAGTGGTCGGATCAGACAGTTCTTCTTCGTGCATTTCTTTGGCATAGTCTTGGTACAGCTTGTAATCGCCTAAACGCACCGCCCGTTGGAATTTGTAAATCGTGCGGGGATTGTACAAATGGTGTTCGCCTTCTGCGCGGTACTTGAAGGAGCCACCAGATGGCAAATCGCGATTAGCCGTTGGCCCAAAGGCGCGGTCATAGCGCGCCATGTATTCGGCTTCGATTTGATCCAAGCCGATGCCGCCGATACGACTTTGGGTGCCGGTGAAGTATTCATCCACCACATCAGTTGCCAAACCAACGGCTTCAAACAGTTGCGCACCTTGATAACCGGTGATGGTGGAGATCCCCATGCGGGACATGATCTTGATGATGCCTTTTTCAGCGGCATGGCGATAAGTTTCCAAAGCGTCGCCCATACCATAAGCTTTCAAGGTCGCATAAACACCATAAGGGTGGATGGCAGAAGCGCCATAGCCCATCAACGCCGCGTAATGGTGGACTTCACAGGCTTCACCAGTGTCGACTAAAATCGAGGCCCGACCGCGCTTGCCTTTGCGGACCAAGTAGTTGTTCAACCCGGAAACTGCCAATAAAATCGGCATCACGAGTTGTTCTTTACCCGCATCGCGATCGGTTAAAATCAGTAAGTTCTTGCCGGCATCAACGGCGGTTTCTGCCGCGCGGAACAAGTCATCTAAGGCTTGTTGCAATCGATGTTGGCGATCAGACTTCGCGTAGCAAATCGATAATTCTTGGGTATGGAACCCATCGGTATCGAGATGGCGGAGTTTTTCAAATTCAGGTGTCGTCAACATTGGCGAGCTGAGTTTAACTTTGCGCGCATTCTTTGGATCATCTGCAGCAACGTTAGCATCTGGGCCGATGAAGACTTCTGTGCCGATCACCAACTGTTCACGGATCGCATCGATCGGTGGGTTGGTCACTTGGGCAAATTGTTGTTTGAAATAAGTGAACAAGCTTTGCGGCTTTTTGGACAAAACGGCTAAAGGCGTATCAAAGCCCATGGAAATGATCGGTTCTTCCCCTTTTTTGGCCATCGGGATGATCGCATCTTGAATGATATCCACGGTGTAACCATGCCGACGCCACAAAGTTTCCAAAGAATCTTCCGTTAAGTCGCTTTGAATGTCTGCGGCAGGGACTTGATCCAAAGTCAATTCGTTGTCATCCAGCCATTGTTGGTAAGGATGCGCCGCAGAGTACTTGTCTTTGATTTCTTGGGTGTGATAGATCTTGCCAACGTGTGTATCAACTAGAACCATTTCGGCAGGGCCGAGGATCCCTTTGTCCACCAAATCTTCTGGCGCCACATCATAAACCCCAGATTCAGAAGCGACGACCATAATGTCATCTTTGGTCACCAAATAGCGACTTGGCCGCAAGCCATTGCGATCAAGCGCTGCGCCGACTTGGACCCCGTCGGTAAAGCAAATCGCGGCAGGGCCATCCCAAGGCGCCATAAAGCTGGCGTTGTATTCGTCAAAGGCGCGTTGTTGTTTGGAAATACCCGTGCCTTCACCCCAAGCTTCTGGCATCATCATGAGTAAGGCTTGCGGAATATCGCGACCATGATGGTAGAGATATTCCATGCAGTTTTCAAGCTTAGCAGAGTCTGAGTCATCTTCGTTATAAACTGGGATGTTGTTAGACGCCATCCAGTTTTCAGCGCCTTTTAACGTGTTGATTTCACCGTTATGAGCTAAATAGCGGAACGGTTGCGCACGATCCCAGCTTGGAAACGTGTTAGTGGAAAAGCGTGAATGGATCAAGCAAATCGAAGACTGCATGGTTTCGTCATGCAGATCTGGATAGAATTGGCCGACTTGATAAGCATGCAACATCCCTTTGTAGCAAATCGTTTGCGAAGACAAGCTGACAATCGTGAAGTCGTCCGCGTTGAACAAGCCTTCCAATTGCCGACGGAGTTTAAACAAGGCATCTTCAAATTCACGCCCTGCCGCTACCGCATCAGGCCGCGCGACGATCAGTTGCATGAAGCAAGGCATTACTTGTTGGGCAGTAGGACCGCAAGCTTCATAAACATAAGGCACCGCCCGCCATGCTAAAACGCGGAAGCCATGTTGTTGGACTTGTTCCGTGACCGCTTGTTGGGTGGCGTTTTTGCCTTCATCATCTTGAGGTAAAAAGAAATTCCCGACAGCGTAATTGCCAAACTTAGGCAAATCAAAGTCTTGTTCCGCCGACAAGTTTCTGAAAAAGCTGTCTGGCATTGCCATTAAGATCCCAGCGCCGTCACCAGTATCAGGTTCTGAACCGGTACCGCCACGGTGATTCATCCGTGCTAACATCACCAATGCCCGTTCCACTAACGCATGCGTCGCCAGCCCGTGGATCTGGGTGATAAAGCCCATGCCACAAGCGGCATGTTCAAACGTTGGGTCGTACATTGTCTCTTGATTGTGCCGCATTCCCGTTCACCTCTAACTAAATTTCAAACAGTGAGTTTACGGTTAAGTTTACTCATCGAATTCTTATAATGCAAGTTTTCATAAGTGAAAATTCGGCACATTAAGCTGAAATTGCCAACAATTACGATATTTTTTCAGTATTCGTTGCGCGCAATTATGTGATATAGGTGAGAAATGCTGTCACAGCGGCTGTTCATGTGATGTTTTCTAACGTGCGTTTTCACAGTGGAAAAATTGTGGTAGGTTTTCTCACGAAATTTTGTGGGTCAGCGCGATGATGAGCGATTATCTGACACGCTCCGAAAATTTTGAATTTAAGCAATAAAAAACACGTTTACGACAATTCGCAAACGTGTTTTTCAATTAACCGATCAAAGCACCGTTTTCGGTGTTGTCTGGCAAAATGGCCAAGGCAATCTTGCCCTTGGAATCTTCAGACGATAACAGCATGCCTTCAGACATTTCACCGCGCAGTTTGCGTGGCTTCAAGTTGACCACCGCCATTACCTTTTTGCCTTTGAGTTCTTCAAAGTGTGGGTAATACTTGGCGATGCCACTGATGATTTGACGGGTGCCTTCATCGCCGGCATCCAAGGTGAACTTGAGGAGCTTGTCAGCACCTTTAACTTTTTCAACGTCTAAGATTTCAGCCACGCGGATTTCAGACTTATCGAAGGTATCAAAGTCGATTTCAGCTTTGCGGTCTTCATCTTTCACGGTGGCTTTGGCCTTTGGTGGGGTCATTTGGGCTTTGATCCAGTTAACTTCCGCTTCAGCATCTAAGCGTGGGAAGATCGGTGTGCCTTTGGCAACGACTTGCGCACCTGATGGCAAGTGACCCCATTCAAGAGTTTCTTGGGCAACGTCTTGATCGTCAAAACCGAGTTGACCGAAGATCTGCTTAGGCGCATGCGTCATCACTGGTTGGATCAACAAGGCAATCAAACGTAAGCTTTCTGCCAAGTGGGCCATAACAGAATCCAAGGTGCTTTGCTTTTCAGGATCTTTGGCCAGGTTCCAAGGTTCCGTTTCGTCGATGTACTTGTTAGCGCGAGAAATCAGCTTCCAAGTAGCATCCATGGCGTCGTTGAACTGCAAGTTGTCCATCAAGCCGTTGTATTGGCCGATGACGTCTGCAGCAGTGGCTTCAAGATCGGCGTCAAATGGTGTGGCATCGTGTTGTAATTCTGGTAACACGCCGCCGCAATACTTGTTGATCATGGCGATTGTCCGGTTCAACAAGTTCCCCAAGTCATTGGCCAAATCAAAGTTGATGCGGTCAATGAAATCTTCAGGAGTGAAAATGCCGTCGTTACCAAATGGAATGGCGCGCATCAAATAGTAACGCAATGCATCGAGGCCATAGCGTTCAACCAACATTTCTGGATAAATGGCATTGCCTTTAGACTTGGACATTTTGCCATCTTTCATGACTAACCAGCCATGCCCGTAGATCTTCTTTGGAATTGGCAAGCCCAAAGCCATCAACATGATCGGCCAGTAAATCGTGTGGAAACGCACGATTTCTTTACCGATCAGTTGGATGTTAGCTGGCCAGTACTTATCAAACAAGTCGTGGTTTTCAGAGCCATAACCCAGGGCTGTGATGTAGTTCAACAAGGCATCGACCCACACGTAAACCACGTGCTTAGGGTTTTCAGGCACTGGTACGCCCCAATTGAAGGAAGTCCGAGACATCGCTAGGTCTTCCAAACCAGGCTTGATGAAGTTGTTGATCATTTCTTTTTTGCGAGATTCAGGTTGGATGAAGTCAGGATGTTCATCATAGTACTTCAACAAACGATCTGAATACTTGCTCATTTTGAAGAAATAAGATTCTTCTTTGACCAATTGGACTTCATGGCCAGAGGGAGCTTTCCCACCGATGACCTTACCGTCTTTATCGCGGTAAACCTCGGCCAGTTGCGGTTCGGTGAAGTATTCTTCGTCTTCAACAGAATACCAACCAGTGTATTCACCAAGGTACACGTCACCTTGTTTGATCAAGCGTTCAACAATGGCTTGAACGGCTTTGACGTGTTCTTCATCGGTAGTGCGGATGAACTTGTCGTTGGTGATTTCAAGCATTTTCCACAGGGATTTGATTTGGGCAACCATCCCGTCCACGTATGCTTGCGGTGTGATCCCTAAGGCGTCGGCTTTTTGCTCGATTTTTAAACCGTGCTCGTCAGTCCCAGTCAAAAAGAAAACATCGTAGCCCATCAAGCGCTTGTAACGTGCGATCACGTCAGCGGCGATGGTGGAATATGCATTACCGATATGTAACTTACCACTTGGGTAATAAATCGGGGTGGTCACGTAGAACGTTGGTTTTGCCATGAATATTGTGCCTCCTGCAGCAAACAAGTGTCTAGATGCCATTAAGTATAGCATAGGTTAGCGCTAGGTGAAAAAGTGATTTGGAATTGGGTCTCCAGCTGGCTCGTCGCTACATAGTGAGGG
>CAKRHU010000086.1 GCA_934339215.1 uncultured Lacticaseibacillus sp. | reverse complement strand
GGAGCGTAGCGACACATCTCGGCTAGCTCCGGCGAGGACCCTCTCCACGTACCGGTGGCCAGCTGGAGGCCCAATTTCAAATCACTGTAACGGAGTTAGACCACTGGCGCCTGATGGCGGGCCTGAAACACTTACGCTGCCGGACATCAATTGCGGAGCAGACAAAAAACAAGCCATCCGCAGATGACTTGCTTCAAGATTATTTTGGTTGGATCAAGCCCATGGCATCCATGGTTTCGGCAATTTGCATGGAGTTCCATGCAGCCCCCTTCAACAAGTTGTCAGAAACATTCCACATATGGAAAAATCCTGGGTTTTCTGCATCTTCACGAATGCGGCCAACGTAAACATCGCGTGTCCCTTCAGCAATGGCAGGTTGAGGGTAGATTTGATGGGCGGGATCATCTTGAACGATCACACCAGGCGCACCAGTTAAAGCAGCGCGGATGTCATCAGCAGTGGCATTTTGATCTTTGACTTCAAAGTACACTTCTTCACCATGAGAAACCGGCACTGGCACGCGCACACAAGTCGCGGTGACCTTGAGTTCTGGATCATCCATGTCGCCTTTCATGATCTTTTTGGTTTCATGGATCATTTTCCATTCCTCATGGGTATAAGCGTCGTCTTCAAACACGTCAATTTGTGGTAGCAAGTTGAAAGCCATTTGATAATGCTTCTTGTCGCCAGACACTGGCAGAATTTCTGGGGTAACTTTGGAGACATCCCCATCCAAATAAGCCTTTGATTCTGCAGCTAATTCATTTAACGCGCGTTGACCAGCACCGCCGACCGCTTGATAAGTCGAAACCATGATGCGCTTGAGACCAAACGCCTTGCGAATCGGTTCCAAAGCCACGACCATTTGAATCGTGGAGCAGTTCGGGTTGGCGATGATGCCGTGATGACTGCGTAACGCTTCAGGGTTCACTTCTGGGACGACCAGTGGGATTTCTGGATCCATCCGGAAAGCCGAGGTGTTGTCGACCACAATGGCCCCTGCTTTAACCGCACTAGGCGCAAAGCGCTTGGACACAGAACCACCAGCAGAAAACAGCGCGATATCGATGCCTGCAAACGAATCATCGGTTAATTCTTCCACCGTTAATTCAGTATCGGCATATGGTAACTTTGTACCTGCAGAACGCTTAGAAGCCAACGCCTTCACACTGGCGATCGGAAGTGGGGATTGTTCCACCATTTTCAACATCCGCGTCCCCACTGCCCCGGTTGCACCAACAACTGCTACGTGATAGCCACTCATGATAATTTCCTCCAAAATTTAAATTGTTTTGACTAAGCCATGGACAGGTAAGTCAGCGACAAAACGATCGTAATCGGCTTGTTCTCCAGTTTCAGTCACTTTCGCCCCATCAAAATTCCCAGCTTGTAAACTGGCGTCAGGAATTTCGATCGTGTGCGTTACAGTCGCATTGCCGATCAATTCGATCCAGTATTGATCGTTTTCTTGATGGACATTGGTTTGGACCTTACCACCAGGATTGTACACGGTAATCAATTGATCCATAGATGCGACTTCTGGATGAGTCAACACTAACGCCAAACTTGTCGCTGACATCCCGGTCCCACAAGCATTGGTGAAGCCCACGCCGCGTTCATAAGTCCGGGCAAAAATGGTTTGCGGTCCCATGATGGCAGCAAAGGTGACATTGACGCCTTCTGGGAAATAAGGATTTGGCGCATTCAACCGTTTGCCGATTTCCCTGATGGCTTCACCATTCAACTCAGCTTCAGAAACAAAGGCGATCAAATGCGGATTCGGCACCGCAATGGCCGTGAACTTAAAGCTTGGGTGAATTTCTGGTAACACTTGATCGATGATTTCATCATGGCCAAGTTGGGCAAAAGGCAGATCCGCGGCTTTAAAGCTAACTGGCGAGATCTCAACACCAAACGCTGGCACACCTTTGGCCAAGTCCGCACTTTGGTGAACGCGCAAAGCCGATTCTGCAGTTTGCACGACGAATTCCTTTTGACCAGTTTGTTCAGCCAGGTACCGCGATACCGTGCGCAACCCGTTGCCACACATTTTGGCGTAGGTTCCGTCAGCATTGATCACGGTCATTCGACCAGCAGCGTGCTTGTCTGGTGATACCACTAACAAGCCATCGGCCCCATCGAGCAAGCCGTCTTTGGCGGTGATGGTTTTAGTCAAATCCACCAAGGTGTCGGCTGGCAATGGTGTCGGAAATTGGCTTTGATCCAGCAAGAAAAAATGATTCATCGAGCCGTGAACTTTTAACAATTGAGCCATACTTAGCCCTCCATTTGTTGATTGACGGGAATGAAAAAGGCGTTATAAATTGCTTGCACTGCGGTATTGGCTTGCGTCTTTGACGTGCCTAACATCAAAGAAATTTGACTAGCGCCTTCGTTGATCATCGTCACATGGACATTGGCCATCACTAATGGCGTCAATACCCGTTGGATCAAGCCGATGCGTTTGGCCATCCCTTCGCCAACCACCATGGTGATCGCATAATCATCGATCCACTGCAAGACATCCGGATGCATTTTGGCTTGGATCTCTTGGCAAAGCGTGGTGCGCAGGTCAGGTGTGAGCTGACGATTGTCGAAGATGATGGTCAAATCATCGATCCCACTAGGCATATGTTCGTAGTTGATGCCGTGATCGTAAAAGATCTGCAACAGCTTCAACGTGAAGCCGACTTCTTTGTTTAACAAGTAGCGATGCAAGTAAATCGCTGAAAAATGATCCGATGACACGATCCCAGTCACCGCATGTTGTGGCGTGAACCCGGCTTCTGGCACGATCATGGTGCCGGCATGCGTCGGATGATTGGTATTTTTTAAGTTAATTGGGATCTGGCCTTCGATGGCTGGCAAAATGGCTTCATCATGGAAGACGCCAAAGCCGCCGTAGGATAATTCTCGCATTTCCCGATAAGTCATTTTGGCAATGGGCGCAGGATTTTTCACCACGCGCGGATCAGCGGCGAACACGCCATCCACATCGGTGAAGTTCTCATACAAATCGGCATTGAACCCGCGACTTAAAATCGCGCCTGTGATATCCGACCCGCCGCGAGAAAATGTCGCAATGTGTCCGGCTTCAGTATAACCGTAAAATCCTGGCACGACCAAAATGCCATCAGGCCGGTCGAATTTGGCCAAGTTCGCATAAGTTTCATTTTGGACTTCAGCATCATTGGGCACATCTGACACCACCAGCCCAATGGTTTTCGGTTCGCCATACACTGCATGACTACCAGCTGCGTTTAGCACCGCTGTCAGCAAGTAACCGTTGAGCTTTTCACCATGAGCCTTAAACGCGGCCATTTGGTAATCGGCATCGGGAAACTGTTCTGTGGCTAGTGATTCCAATTCCGCTTGGATATGGCCTAAAACACCTGCCGCCAATTGATAATGTTCAGCAATTTCGGCATAGCGGCTGACAATTTCAGCAACGGTGTCAGAAAATTCTGCGTGTGCTTGGACTTGTTGGCAGTAGCGGATCAACAAGTCAGTGACTTTGGTGTCACCATGCTCGCGTTTACCAGGAGCTGAAGTGACCACCACTTGCCGCTGGGGGTCTGCTTGCATGATCGCCACGACTTTTTCAAATTGCTTGCTATCGGCTAAACTGGAGCCGCCAAACTTAACTACGCGCATAATCTAAACGCCCTTTCATGATAAAACAATGTGAACCTGGTGATTTGAGTTGAAGTCTATCACACATTCTTCAGCAATCCTAGCACCAGTTTTTGAATTAAATGCGGAATTTTCTGGCATCATTAGTACAAAAAACTTTCACAAATTAAATTTGACGGCGCGCTGGTTTTATTATAGACTCATGATAAATGAGATAGAGGTTGCGACCAACATCAGTAACTTAAACGAGCAGTCCACGCTGTGATGACTTTAAGTGAAAGGGGCGGTCGCCGAAACGCTGGCACAGTGGGTGCGTCAGTTGTTGGGGTAGACGCGAAAAGCGGCTACACTGTCGTCGAAAATCGACGGGGCGCTATCCAAACAATCGGACTCCAGTGTATGAATGAGACCCTTGTTTTGGTAGATGCCAAAACTGGGCCTTATTTTTTTATCTCGCTAAAGGAGAACTCAACATGTCAGATCCCACAAATGATATTGGCCACTTGACCATCGGTGGCGTTGATAGTTTACAACTTGCCAAGCAATTCCAAACCCCATTGTATGTTTACGATGTTTCAGCGATCCGCGATCAGATCCGGGCATTCAAGCGCGTTTTTGAAGCCCAACATTTCAACTATGCGGTGAGTTATGCGTCAAAAGCTTTTGCCACCATTGCGATGTACCAAGTCGCCAAACAAGAAGCTTGTCATGTCGATGTGGTTTCAGGCGGTGAACTTTATACCGCAGCGCAAGCCGACTTCCCGATGGCAGATGTTTCGTTTCACGGCAACAACAAATCTGAACCAGAGTTGCGTGAAGCTTTAGCCTTAAACGTCGGTACCATCGTCGTCGATAACTTCTACGAATTACAATTACTCGGCAACTTGTTGGCAGAAACGCCTGAACGCACGCAAGATATTCTCTTGCGAGTAACCCCTGGCATCTCCGCACACACACACGCTTATATCTCCACTGGCCAAACCGATTCCAAATTTGGCTTTGACGTTGATTCCGGTTTAGCCTTTAAGGCTGCCAAGTTAGCCTTAGCCAATCCCCAATTTAACTTGTTAGGCATTCACGCCCATATCGGCAGTCAAATCTTTGACGTTGCCGGTTTTATCGGCGCCACCCAAAAGCTGGCTAACATTTTGAAGGACTGGCATGAGCAACTCGACTACATCCCTTCCGTGTTAAACGTCGGCGGCGGCTTCGGGATCGCGTATACCAAAGATGATGATCCGATCCCTGCCGAAGATTTTGTTGAAGCGATCCTCAAAACCTTACGCGCACAGAACTTGCCATTCGCCTTGCCAGCTGTTTGGATCGAACCCGGCCGCTCGATCGTCGGACCAGCCGGTTATCAGCTTTATACCGTTGGTTCTAGCAAAAACGTCGAAGGCTTACGCCCTTACATCGCCGTCGACGGTGGCATGGGGGATAACTTACGGCCGGCACTTTATCAAGCGGAATATGAAGCCGTCAAAGCTGACGACCCCAACGCGCAACCCACTCAAGATGTGCATTTAGTCGGTAAGTATTGTGAATCAGGCGACATTTTAATCGATCATGCCCACTTACCAGCAGTTCAGCCAGGCGATGTGCTCGCGGTTAAAAGCTGTGGGGCTTACGGCTACTCCATGGCATCAAATTATAACCGCAATCCGATCCCTGCCGTCGTCTTCGCCGAAAACGGTCAAGCTAAGTTAGTCGTTCGGCGACAAAGTTACGCTGACCTCACCCAAAACGATTTAAGCTACGACTAAGCTAAGCATTTTAAACTGAACTCACGTTTTTAAATAAGAAAGGAATTTCTCCATGTCAACTTTAGATACCCAAACTGTGATCAACACCATCGCCAACGCCAAGAAAACTACCCCAGTCAAAGTTTATCTCAAAGGTGATTTAGCGGACTTGAAGTTTCCAGCTAGTGTCCATAACTTCTCATGCAAACACACCGGCACGGTGATCGGCGACTGGACCGACATTCAACCAGTCCTTGAGGCTAACGCTGACAAAATCTCCGACCAAGTCGTAGAAGCTCAAGGCCGTAACACCGGCGTCCCAATGCTTGATGTCCGCAACTACAATGCCCGCATCGAACCTGGTGCAATCATTCGCGACCAAGTGGCGATCGGCGATAATGCCGTGATCATGATGGGCGCTATCATCAACATCGGCGCAGAAATCGGCGAAAGCTCCATGATCGACATGGGCGCAGTGCTGGGCGGTCGCGCTTTTGTCGGCAAGCATTGTCACATCGGCGCTGGTACAGTATTAGCAGGTGTGATCGAACCAGCCAGCGCTGAACCTGTCCGCGTCGGTGATAATGTCATGATTGGCGCCAATGCAGTTGTGCTTGAAGGCGTGCAAATCGGCGAAGGTGCCGTAGTTGCCGCAGGTGCGGTTGTGATCGAAGATGTCCCTGCCAATGCTGTGGTTGCTGGCGTCCCGGCCAAAGTGATCAAAGTCGCCAACGACCAAACCCGTGATAAGACGGCGTTAGTTGACGCTTTGCGGAAGCTGTAAGCCATGATCGATTTAATCCAGATTCGCCGCGATTTACATCAAATTCCAGAACTGGCCCTACACGAAACCCAAACCCATGACTACCTATTAAAAACCGTCAAAAAGTTCCCACAAACTTGGCTGACGATTCGTGAGGTCCCAGAGTTACCGACTGCCTTGTTGGTGAAAGTTGTTGGATCTGATCCCAAACGCACCATCGGCTATCGTGCTGATATCGATGCCTTACCGGTCACTGAAAACACCGGCTTGACGTTCAGTTCCAAGCATCCAGGCGTCGCACATGCCTGCGGACATGATATGCATATGACGGTGGCACTTGGCGTGTTGAGCCATTTTGCCGAAAATCAGCCTAAAGATGATTTGATTTTCTTCTTCCAACCAGCTGAAGAAGCAGAATATGGTGGTAAGCGCGCCTATGACCTCGGCGTCTTTGTAGGCGATTGGCACGTTGATGAATTCTACGGCTTACATGATCGCCCGGATCTCCCGGCTGGTGCGATCGGGACTAACCCTGGCACCTTGTTTGCTGGAACCACGGAAATCAACGTCGATATCATTGGACGCGGTGGTCACGCCGCTTTTCCGCAAAATGCAAACGATGCAGTCGTGGCAGCGGCCTATTTCATCACCCAAGTGCAAACCATTGTGTCGCGCAATATTGCGCCGACTGATTCTGCAGTGATCACCTTAGGCAAATTGCAGGCTGGCACGATTCGTAATGTCATCGCTGATCACGCACGTATCGAAGGCACCTTGCGCGGCTTTACGC
>CAKRHU010000085.1 GCA_934339215.1 uncultured Lacticaseibacillus sp. | reverse complement strand
AACCAAGGCAGATTATGATCATCACCAGCAAAAGCAGGTTTATTATTTTTCCATTGAGTTTCTCCCTGGACGCTTATTGGCGTCGAACCTGTTGAATCTCGGGATCAAAGACACAGTTGAAGCGGGGTTGAAACAACTCAACATCGACGTTCCTGATCTGTATGCCCAAGAAGGCGACCCAGGTTTAGGTAATGGGGGCCTGGGGCGCTTGGCATCCGCGTTTTTAGACAGTATGGCCGCAGACGGCATGGCTGGCAACGGCAATGGCATCCGGTATCAATACGGCTTGTTCAAACAGCGTTTTGTCGACGGGTATCAAGTGGAGTTGCCAGATGATTGGCTGCGTGATCCTTATGTTTGGGAAACGCGCAAAGAAAATCGCGCGGTGATCGTGCGTTTTGGCGGGTCGGTGTATTTGACGCCTCGAGACAATGGGGGCTTAGAACCGGTTTATCAAGATACAGATGATGTGCTTGCTGTGCCTTATGATATTGCCATGGTCGGCCACCACAACCACATCGTGAATACGATGCGATTGTGGAGTGCCGAACCGCTGCCAGGCCATGTCCATAGTTTGGCGGAAAAATCCCGCGTCAATGCCATCACCCAAATTCTGTATCCCGATGATTCTGATACAGCTGGGCAAGAATTGCGCTTGCGCCAAGAATATTTCTTCACCAGTGCTGGCATTCAAAGCATTATCACGCATTTCCGGCGCTTTCATCAAGATCTGCATTTGCTGCCAAACTTTGTGGCGATTCATATCAATGACACCCATCCAGCGATGGCGGTGCTGGAGTTGATGCGGGTGTTGTTAGATGATGGGGGCTTATCTTGGGATGAAGCATGGCAAATCACGGTACAAACCTTGAGTTATACGAACCACACTTTAATGGCTGAAGCTTTGGAAACTTGGCCAGAAGAAATGTTTGCTCGCATGATGCCGCGACTTTATCAAATTGCCCAAGAAGTCGATCACCACTTCCGCCAAACCTATACGCCACGCTTTGGCGGTGAATTGATCCAGCGCTGTGCACCGATTGCTGACGGGCATTTGCGCATGGCATATTTGGCAGTGATCGGTAGCCATGCCGTCAATGGGGTGGCCAAGATTCACAGCGAGTTATTGAAATCTAGCGTGTTGAAAGATCTCTATACGATTTTCCCAGAACGCTTCAACAATAAAACTAACGGCATCACGCCAAGACGTTGGGTGCAAATCGCCAATCCAGAATTGTCTGAGCTGATCGATTCTACCATCGACTCGGGTTGGCGCAGTGATCCGAGTTTGCTAGTGCCACTGGCGGCGCATTTGCATGACGAGAAGTTCTTGAAGGCTTTGCATACGGCGAAAAAGGCCAACAAGGAAAAACTCGCCGCGGTCATTTTTGATCAGTTAGGTATTGAAGTGTCAACCGACGCGATTTTTGATGTGCAGATCAAACGCCTGCATGCGTATAAACGGCAATTGTTGCATGTGTTTGGCATTTTGGAAGCTTACCTCGCCATCAAAAATGGTGAAGATCGGCCGAGTCGGGTGCATGTCTTCGGCGCAAAAGCGGCCCCGAGTTATCGCTATGCCAAATCGGTGATTCGCTTGATCAACGCCGTGGCTGATCTGGTCAACAACGATCCGGATTGCAAAGGCAAGTTAGCCATTGCCTTTCTACCAAACTATGGGGTATCGCTTGCTGAACGCATTATTCCAGCAGCGGATATTTCTGAACAGATCTCGATGGCCGGGACGGAAGCGTCAGGGACATCGAACATGAAGCTGATGGCCAACGGCGCCTTAACCTTGGCAACTTTAGATGGCGCGAATATTGAAATTAAAGATGCCGCTGGCGAAGACGCAATGGCGATGTTTGGCTTGACCACCCCAGAAGTGGCCCAACTCAAAGCCAGCGGACAATATTCGGCACGCGCGATTTATGAAGCGGATCCGACGTTGCATCGCATCGTGGACATGCTGACCGATGGTACGATTCCTGGCATCACCACGGAAGGCCGCGAGATTCAAGATGAGTTGTTAGTTTATAACGACACGTATTTGGTGTTGGCAGATTTCCGCAGTTATGTGGCAGCTTCCCACAAGCTCGATACTTTGTGGCAAGATCCGATTGCCTGGGCGCAAGCGTCGTTGAAAAACATCGCTGCGTCTGGTCAATTCTCCGCAGATTACACCGTGGCGCGTTACGGTCGCGATATTTGGGATGTATTGCCAGCAACGCCAGTGGGTCATGGAGGTGAGTGAATGCATTATGATTCGTTTGTCGATCGAACACCTGCAGGAGCGTTGTTGAAACAAACGCCAGTGACTTTTACGCTGACGGCACCAGAAGCTAAAGTAGCCACCTTGCTGGTGTCGCAAGCCGATGGTGGGATGCAAGCGGTGGTGATGCACCGACATGATGGCCAGTGGACGGCGACCATCATGCCGGATTCAGAAGGCTTGTGGTATTACGCTTTTCGGGTGGAAACTAACACTGGCCAAGTGACTTATGGTACCGTCGCTGGTGGTTTTGGTGGTAGTGGGCAAGTGTATCGCGATCCAGATGCTGCGCCTTGGTATCAGCTGACGGTGGTCGATCGCTTTGAAACTGTGCCGGATTGGTACAAAAATGCGCGGATCTATCATATTTTTGTCGATCGCTTCAACAATGGCAATCCTGATGGGCACATCAATCACCCGAAACCGAACAGCTTTTTGTACGGACAGTTAAGCGATGACCCCTATTATGTCAAAGATGGTCAAGGCGAAGTGGTGCGGTGGGATTTTTATGGAGGAAATTTAGCCGGGATCACTGCCAAACTCGATTGGCTGCAAAGCTTAGGCTTCACCGCATTGTATCTCAGCCCGATTTTTGAAGCGGCCTCCAATCACCGCTATGATACCGCAGACTATTACCGCATCGACCCGATGCTTGGCACTTTGGCAGATTTCAAAGCATTGGTTTCAGGCATACATCGGCGCGGTATGCATTTGATTTTAGACGGCGTGTTCAACCATGTCGGACGGGATTCGCGCTACTTCAATGCATTTGGGCATTATGAAGATCGCGGCGCCGCGCAAGATCCGGCGAGTCCGTATGCCGCTTGGTTTACCTTCAAGCATTGGCCTGATGATTACAAATCTTGGTGGGGCGTTAAAGACTTGCCTGCCATTAAAAAAGCATCAACCAGCTTCCACGAGTTTATCGCAGGCGGCGAAGATTCGGTGATCGGCTATTGGACGGGACTGGGCGTGGATGGTTGGCGGTTGGATGTGGTCGATGAGTTGGCGGATGATTTCTTGCGCGAAATTCGCGCTTTGCTTGATCAACATCCCAAGCGCGTATTGATCGGGGAAGTTTGGGAAGACGCGTCGCATAAAATCGCTTATGATAAGCGTCGGCCGTATTTGCAAGGCCACGAATTACAAGGGGTGATGAATTATCCACAGCGCCAATTAATGTTGGATTATGTCAATGGGGCGATCAGCCCTGGGACGTTTGCCCGGCAACTGTTGACCTTAAAAGAAAACTATCCCCCTGAGGTCTTCGCCTATAACTTCACCAGCATTTCCACACATGATACCAAGCGGGTGTTAACGGCGTTGGGTGAAGATCGCACGAAGCTTGCGCAAATGGTGACGCTTTGGGCGAGCTTGCCCGGCAACTTGGTGCAATTTTATGGGGATGAAGCGGGACTCAATGGTGACGTGGACCCGCTGAATCGCAAGTATTATCCTTGGGGTCATGTCGATGACGAGATTTTCAGTTGGTATCAAGCGGCTTGGGCCAAACGCGATGAGCCGTTATTTTCAGGAAATGCTGGCTTGGCGGTGATTTTTGACGGAGAAGGGCTTGGTGTCTTACGATACTTGGGCGATCAAGCCGTGTTAGTTGGATTTAATGCCACCGATCGGATCGTCGAGCTCAATCCACAAGCTTGTGATTTGCATGCGATTCCGGAAAAGTGGCGATCGCAGATTGAAACCATGACGATTCCCGCTCACAGCAGTGTGACCCAAGCTTTACCTAAAATTTCCAATTATTAATTATCATATTTGCAAGCATCCCTTAATTGACTGAAAAGTCAACGGTCTAAGGGATGCTTTTTTCGTTGAATTGGCGCGGGTTTGATGTGAAAAATTAAGACTTTACAAAGCGACTTCAAAGTAGGATAATCCAATTTGCTTTGCGTGATCGAAATGAATATTTTTGTTCGCGGAAAGTCCCATTTTGTTGTTGTAAATTGCCAAAGCCGATTGACCCGCGGCTTTTCACTGGGAGGAATTATTGAATGATTTTTAAAGCAATCGGCAGATACAAGCTGCTGGTCACTGCAGCATTATTGACGATGTTGCTACAGGTGGGCGCTGCATTATGGCAACCTTCCTATATGAAAAGTATTTTGAAAGTGATGGCGGACATGACCTTGTCCGCCAATGGCAAAATCGACAAGATCTCTCAATACGGGATCGCGTTGATCGTGGTCGCCGTAGTTGGCTTGATTGGATCCGTCCTCAACACTTTGACCGCCGCCAAGTTGTCACAAGCGGTGTCGGCAGATTTGCGGGAACAAACCTTCCGCAAAATCCAAACCTTCTCTTATGAAGATGTCGAAAAATTTAAAGCCGACAATTTAGTCGTGCGCATGACCAATGATATCAACCAGATTCAAATGTTATTGATGATGGTGTTTCAAGTGTTGATCCGCGTACCATTGTTGTTTGTTGGCGCGTTCATCCTCAGTATCATGACCATGCCCAAATTGTGGTGGATCATTGTGGTCATGGTGGTCTTGATCGTGGTAGTCACTGGCATCTCGATGGGACGCATGGGCCCACACTTTGCCGCGTTTCAAGCGTTAATGGATCGTATCAACGGCATTGCCAAAGATAACTTGCGTGGTGCTCGCGTGGTGAAGTCTTTTGTGCAAGAAGCCAACCAAGCCAAAGCCTTCGACAAAGAATCTGATGAACTGCTCGGTCATAACTTAGCGGTTGGGTATACCTTTTCGACGATGATTCCAGCGTTTACGATTATTTCACAATTGGCTATTTTTGGTGCGATCTTATTGGTTTCGACGTTTGTCACCCAAAGTGCGAGCGTTGCCGCAGACCAACTCGGCGGCATCATGTCCTTTATTCAATATATGATGCAGATCATGTTTGCCATTATTATGGGCGGGATGATGTCGATGTTTGCCAGTCGGGGGATGGTGTCCATGGGGCGGATCTCAGAAGTCTTGAAGACTGAAACTTCTATGACTTATCCCACTGATGAGGTGGTTGATCTCGACGGCAGTGTCGAATTTGACGAGGTTAGCTTCGCTTATCCCAACGACGAACAACCGACGTTAAAAGATATTTCTTTTAAACTCACGCCGGGGGAAATGGTCGGCATCGTTGGCGCCACTGGGGCTGGGAAGTCGACGTTGGCGCAATTGATCCCGCGCTTGTTTGATCCCAGCCAAGGAATTGTCAAAGTTGGCGGGCGCGACCTCAAAACCGTTTCCCAACAAACATTGAAAAACACGGTTTCGATCGTGTTGCAAAAAGCGATCCTGTTTTCTGGGACAATCGCTGGCAATTTGAAACAAGGCAAAACCAACGCTTCAGTTTCAGATATGGACCGGGCGGCTAAAATTGCCCAAGCCGCAGAATTTATCGACCGCTTGCCAGAACGCTATGACGCGCCAGTGGAAGAACGCGGCAATAACTTCTCCGGTGGGCAAAAGCAGCGCATGTCCATCACCCGTGGCGTGATCAAATCTCCGAAGATTTTGATTTTGGATGATTCGACATCAGCACTTGATGCCCGTTCAGAAAAATTGGTGCAAGAAGCGATGAACCGGGACTTGAACGGCACCACCACGATCATCATCGCCCAAAAGATCTCCAGTGTCGTGCACGCGGATACCATTTTGGTCTTGGATGAAGGGCGCTTAGTGGCCCAAGGCACGCACCAAGAATTACTTGAAACCAGCGATGTTTACCGTCAGATCTATGACACGCAAAAAGCGAAGGAGGACTAATTCAAGATGAATGACACCACTCGCGCTTTGAAGTTCTTTTATTTATACTTCAAAAAATACAAGTTCCAATTCTTACTGATCGCGATTTTTATTATCGCAGCGACATACTTACAAGTGGAAGCCCCAGTGATCATGGGGGATGCGATCACGCATTTGTCCACCTTCGTCGGCGACTTCTTCACCCATCAACACGCGCCAGACGCGATTAAAGCCTTAAAGAAAATCGCCGCCGGCTCGACGCAAGCCCAAGACGCCTTGAACCAAATTGCGGCCAGCTTGTCCAAAACCACTGGCCACACGGTTGCGGCTTCGGCTTTGACGGACGCTTCGGTGCCAAGTCAAGTCCTGGCTAAGTTACCTAAAGGCACGACGATTCACAGCTTACAACAATTGGCTGCGATGCCATCTGATTGGCATCAATTGACCAACGCCAATGTACCAGCTGCGATCGCGTCTAGCTTACCAAAAGGCACGACGATTCACAGTTTGATGCAAGTGGCGACGTCTCCTGTCGCTTCCAAAGCTGATTTCTTTGCGTCGATGTGGAAGCTGTTAGCCTTTTATGTGATGACTGGCGTGGCGCAACTGCTGTACACGATTTTATTCACGCGGATCGTGGCGCACTCCACCAATCGCATGCGTAAAGGCTTGTTTGGCAAGTTAGAGAAGATGACCATCGCGTATTTTGATCGTCACGAAGATGGGGACATTTTGGCGCGATTCACCAGTGATTTGGATAACATTCAAAACACCTTGAACCAAGCGGCAGTCAACGTCACTACCAACATTGCGTTATTTGTGGGGATCTTGATCATGATTTTCCATGAAAATGTCTCCCTGGCCTGGGTCACCGTGTCCACGACTCCAGTGGCGGTGCTGTGCGCCATTGTGATCGTCATTCAAGCCAAGAAGTACACCGATAAGCAACAAGCTGAAGTCAGTGTCTTGAATGCTTACATGGATGAAA
>CAKRHU010000084.1 GCA_934339215.1 uncultured Lacticaseibacillus sp. | reverse complement strand
TGACCAAAACGATCATCAATTGATGCGAGAAATACCCACGACGCACCACGATATGGCGGATCACACCGGAGTTGTCTGCTTCGTTGTAAGCTGGGATCTGATACTTGCGCAATAAGTCCCGCACGACCAACACGGCTTTATCGATTTCAGGATCTTGAATGTAGAAATCTTCCAGTGGTAACAAGTCGTGGCTGCGACGCTTGTAAAAGCCAGTCGTCAACACGCCGTTGACCATGCGTACCGGAATCTGCGCCTTATTGCGGTAACCGAATGGCTGATCCATCCCTAAGGTTGGTTTCACTTCGATGTCCAGTTTCGCCTTTTGGAAAAGGGTCTCCACTTGATGTTGTTTGAATTTCAGTTGCGCAGGGTAAGCCAGGTGTTGCAACGGCGCGATACCTGTTTGCGCGTAGGCCTTCGCTTTTGGTTCCACCCGATCTGGTGATGCTTCGAGCAATTCCGTCGTGCGGGCAAAGGCAAACTTCTTTTCGGCTTTGGTGATGTGAGCGACCACTTTTTCACCTGGTAATGCCCCGTCGACAAACAACGGATAGCCGTCGACTTTGGCGACCCCCATGCCTTCATAAGTCAGGTCTTCAATGGTGACAGTCAGTTCTTGATTTTTTACTACCGGCGTTTTAGCCAAATTTATTTCTCCTTATATATCCGTGCAATTGTTGCGTACACTTGACCATACCTTATTTTGGGCGGAAAAACAACCGTCGCTTGATTCAGTCCCATACGCCAAACCACATGATCGAAGCTTATACTCAAAATTCAAGCTTGCAGTAATATTTGTTACAATTTTGTCGACGATTCGTCATAAACGCTTGCGTCATCCACTGACATTGCCTAAACTTATCAGTAGTAGGACTTAGGAGGCCACATATGCTTGCACACATGTTAACGGTGATCGTCTTCACGCTTTTAGGCGGCTTAGGCTACACTGTATTATTTGGATTATTAGAGAACTTTTCTGCCAAACGCGCGGCAGGCAAGCATACTGTTGGCCAGTTTCAACAGGCCCTCCCGTTGGTGATTGCCGTATCGCTACTACTGATCGCCATGCGCGTCATCAACAAGGCCGCCAACGCGCAAGGCATGCAAGAGTATTGGCTATTGATCAACTTGCAGTTGTTGATCATGATGTACACAGATTTAATGATCGACAGCTTTTTTGCCTTCTTGATCTTAAAAATCGTCGATGGGATCACTTTTGCGGCGACTGGTGCAATGACGGCGGTCGTTTGGCTTGTGTTTATTATCGTTGGCTTAGCCCTGTTTTACGAAAGTCATTATGCCCGTGGTTGGTCGCCGGATAATCCTTGGTTATTTGCTTTGCCGCCTTTGGTGATTGATGCGGGATTTTGGTTAGTGGTCCGCTTGGCTTATCACACGCAATGGTATCTGGTGATCATCAATTTTGTCAGCTTCACGATTGCGATGTTGGTGATCTTTTTCAACGGTCGATCTCAGCGCAGCTCCGAACAAGTGATGGCGCGCTTGACTCACGAAACGCAATTTGACGCGCTAAGTGGCGTACGCAACTGGGCTATGTTTCAAAACGATTTGACCAAAGCCTATGCCAAAGCCACCACCGATAAGCCGCTTGGCGTGATGACCTTTGACTTGGATCACTTTAAATCGATCAACGATGAGCACGGTCATTTAGCCGGCAATGCCGCGTTAAAAGCCGCTGCCCAAGGGCTAGATGCAATGTTGCAAAATGCCGATCCGCATTATCACGTGTATCGCACTGGCGGCGAAGAATTTGCCGTGATCTTACCCAACACCACGTGCACTCAAGCTAAACAAATCGGCTTGAACGCCTTAGCGTGTATACGCGGGCTCCAAGTCGCCACACAAGCTGGCACCTTAAATTTAACGGCAAGTTTTGGCATGACCTTAGCCCAAGTCGACGACCGCGATGCGACAATGACCTTCCGCCGCGCTGACCAAGCCTTATACTTAGCCAAAAATGCTGGGCGGGACCGGTTAGCCATCGACAAAAATATTTTACCAGCCTAGTATTTGAAAAGCGTCAGCTCACGACAACGTGAACTGGCGCTTTTCATTTATTTACCGATTTTCCCGTCGCCATTGATGTCACTTTCAGAAATCGTTTCGACTTCTTGTAAGTAATCCTGCTGGGCGGCATCGTCGGCAATGTTGCCATCGGGAATTTCGGAAACGTTGGCATACATTTCAATATGTTGGCGCAAGTTTTGGAAGGTCATCGGCGCAGAACCACCGTAATCGCCGTCCAAATTGATCTTCAATTCTTCGCCATCTTCACGGGTAACGACCAGGTTTTGGGTCTTGGTGTAAATGATGTTAGGATCATCGACATGGCGGCCGCCGTTTAACACCTTGCCCATTAAAACTAAATATTCTGGAAGCTTGGCGGTTTTCACCACGATCAAAGAGAACTTGCCATCCCCTAAACTTGAATCTGGCACGATTTGTTCAAAGCCGCCGATGGAGTTCGTCATCGCCAACAGGAACATCGATGCCGGGCCATCATAGACGCCATCATCATATTCCAAGTGGATCGGGAATTGTTTGATGGCCGGCAACATTTCAGCACCTTTCATCACATAAGCAAAATAGCCAAAAATCGACTTAAATTCGCTCGGCACACCGTAAGTCAGCTCAGTCAATAAGCCGCCGGCAGCAATATTCATAAAGTAATGCTTGTTAGCTTTCCCGATATCCATGCGCAAGGTTTGTCCGGCTAAAATCACTTTGGCTGCGGCCACAGGGTCTTCGCGGGGAATGGCCAATGCGCGCGCATAGTCATTAGTGGTCCCAGCTGGGATGATCGCCATTTTTGGACGGTGGCGATGAGGCGCGATGCCATTGACCACCTCATTGATCGTGCCGTCGCCGCCTGCCGCCACGATCAAATCAAAGCCATCAAGGGTGGCGCGAGAAGCTTCCTTTTTGGCGGAAAACGATTCTGGCGTGGTTTGGTAAGCGCTGGATTCATACCCCGCTTGTTCCATCACGTCTAAAATATCGGCAACATAGCGCTTCATGCCTTCGTTGCCGCTGGTTGGGTTATAGATCAATCGTGCGCGTTGAGTCATTTTGCACGTCCTTTCACAAAAAGATTCCAGATTAATTATGCGCGATTGCGCAGATAAAATCTAGTGCAAAAGCCGTCAGATGGGTGGCTGTCATGATTAAATGTTGGTCAAGTGCTGAGTGTCTGTTCAATGTCTTCTATGGTCTAACCAATAAGTTCGAGTCTGTTAATCGAAAAGGCGTTTCGTCACCTTCAGCATATTTTTTCAGTTGTTTGAGACGATGCACCAGAGACGCTTCATTTGACAAATGATACTAAGTCAGCTTTAATTCCGGTTAAAATTATCGCACGCTGTCCAGTAGCGTACGTGTGCTTTGAATTTTCCAGCTAGCGATACCAATCGTCTTACGGCCCGAAAATCTGGGGACTGCGAGGTTTTTCGCCACTGCAGTGAATTGGATCAGTTGCCGGTGCGGCCGGCTGCAGCTTTCGAACACAAACCGTTCGAGGAGCTTTCGCCTAGATTTAGAACCAAAGAAAAACACTTTGTTTCTAAATCTGCCGGTGAAATCCGCGCGAGCCACCAAAAACGGCGTCTCACTTGCTAACACTTTCACGGGCAATGGTCCAATTCACCTCCGTTCTGCCAAACCATCGCAGCCCCCAGATTTTTCTCCGTTGATATCGCTAGCTTACACATTCAACCGACAGCAATGCGCAAAAAATATCACGTCAGAGTTGGTAACACACGTTTCGTAGCCATCAGGTGCCAGTGGTCTGGCGAAGTGGAGGAACTGAAATCATCGAACGTGGCAGAAATATTAGCGGAGACAGTGGTCTTCTGGCTCCGCTGATATTTCAGGCGAATTCAAAGACGCGGGTTTCGGCTTTGAATTCAGGCATAAGAACATCGGCGGTTTGTGCCGATTTCTGGAGCCGGCCGGCCACGAGAGATGATTTCAGTTCCGTAACGAAGCCAGACCACTGGCACCTGATGGCGGCATTTTGTTTCAAACAAAAAAGCCGCGATTCAAAAATCACGACTTTTCACACACATTCAATTAACGTTTCTTGATCTCATGCATCAAGATTTGGTTGACCACTTTCGGGTTGGCTTTGCCGCGGGTCTGCTTCATGATGTTCCCCACCAAGAAGCCGATGGCCCGATCTTTACCTGCTTTGAAGTCGTCGATAGATTGTTGATTATCATCTAAGACGGCATCGATGATCGGCGTCAGTTGCGCCGGATCGGATAACTGCACCATGCCTTTGGCTTCAACGAAAGCCTTCGGATCCGTGTCGTTTTCGATGATTTCTTTGAAGACCTTTTTGGCAATTTTAGACGAAATCGTGCCATCAGAAATCAAAATGATCATCCCAGCTAAGTGTTCTGGCGTCAATGCCACATCTTTGAGTTCTTGATGTTGCGCGTTCAAGTAACCGGACACTTCACCCATCAACCAGTTAGAGGCGAGCTTGGCATCAGCGCCAGCCGCAACCGTGGCTTCAAAGAAGTTGGCCATTTCAAGCGTTTGCGTCAACACGCCGGCATCGTATTCTGGAATGCCCCAGTCAGCGACATAATGCGCCCGACGAGCAGCTGGTGGTTGTGGTAAGCGGCCAGCGACTTCATCAATCCACTTTTGTGAAACATGCACTGGTGGTAAGTCTGGTTCTGGGAAGTAACGGTAATCATCCGCGCCTTCTTTGACCCGCATTAAAATGGTTTCCTTCTTGTCGACATCCCAACGGCGCGTTTCTTGACGAATCTCACCGCCAGCACGCAAGACAGCTTGTTGGCGCGTTTGTTCGTAAGCTAAGCCGTCGCGCACATGATTGAAGGAGTTCAAGTTCTTGATTTCGGTCTTGGTGCCGTAATTGTCTGCGCCGATCGGAGCCACGGACAAGTTGGTGTCGACACGCATGGAACCTTCTTCCATTTTCACATCAGAAGCGCCGGTAAACTGCACGATTTGGCGCAGTTGTTCCAAGTATTGATAGGCTTCTTCAGGACTAGCGATGTCAGGCTTGGACACGATTTCAACCAGTGGTGTGCCTTGGCGGTTCAAATCGACATAAGAATAGCCATCTGGTTCATGTTGGTTTTTCCCGGCATCTTCTTCGACGTGCAGTTCCGCGATCCCGATTTTCTTCTTTTTGCCGTCGACTTCGATTTCTACCCAGCCGTTAGTGGCCAGCGGCTGTTCCGCTTGGGTCACTTGGTAGGCTTTGGGGTTATCCGGATAGAAGTAGTTCTTCCGATCAAAATGGGTATCGCGGGTAATATCAGCGTGTAAGGCTAACGCCACCATGATGCCATATGAGTAAGCCCCTTTGTTGATAGTGGGCAAAACCCCTGGAAAGCCCCAATCGATGACGTTAGTTTGGGTGTTGGGTTCTGCGCCATAAGACACTGGGGATGGAGAGAACATTTTAGATTTGGTTTTTAACTCGACATGGACTTCCAGGCCGATAGTCGTTTCAAAGTTCATTAACGCGCACCTCCTGGGATCAAGTCAAGATAATCGTTTTGGCTTTCAAAGGCGTCAGCCGCTTGATAAATCGTGCTTTCGTCAAAATGCTTGGCAATCAATTGCAAGCCCACTGGCATTTTATCGACAAACCCGGCAGGAATCGACGCTGCTGGCAAACCTGCCAAGTTGACAGGAATGGTCAAAATGTCGTTCATGTACATGGTCAATGGATCCGTCACTTTTTCACCAATGCCAAAAGCGGTCGTTGGTGTGGTTGGCCCCATCACCAAGTCATAGTTTTCAAAGACTTTGTTGAAATCTTCGGTGATGAGCGTCCGCACTTGCGCCGCCTTCTTGAAGTATGCATCGTAAAAGCCGGCAGACAAGGAGAACGTCCCTAACATGATGCGACGCTTGACTTCTGGGCCAAAGCCTTCTGAGCGCGAACGCACATACACATCGGTCAAATTCTTAACGTCTTTGGCGCGGAAACCATACCGGATGCCATCAAAGCGTTGTAAGTTCGATGAGGCTTCGGAGCTGGCGATGATGTAATAAGCGGGCACGGCATACTTGGTATGTGGCAAGGAAACCGTATCAACCGTGGCGCCTAATGCGCGGAATTGATCGGCGGCTTTTTGAATCGCAGTGACAATTTGCGGATCAACGCCTTCCCCTAAATATTCTTCAGGCAAAGCGATTTTCATGCCTTTGATACTTTGGCCGATTTTTTCAGTAAAGTCCGGCACATCAAAGTCAGCACTGGTTGAATCTTTTTCGTCGTGGCCAGCGATGACATTCAACACGCGGGCAGAATCTTTGACACTGCGCGTCAACGTGCCGATCGCATCCAAGCTGGACCCAAAAGCGATCAAGCCCCAACGCGAAACCCGGCCATAAGTGGGCTTGAAGCCGACGATACCGTTGAAAGCGGCTGGCTGGCGAATCGAGCCACCAGTATCCGTCCCTAAAGCGGCAAGCACTTGGCCAGAGGCAACAGCGGCAGCGGAGCCACCTGATGAACCACCAGGGACTTTGGTGTGATCCCAAGCATTCTTCGTGGTTTTGAAGGCGGAGTTTTCCGTTGAAGAACCCATGGCAAACTCATCCATGTTCAACTTGCCGACGTTGATGGCCCCAGCGGCGTTGAGCTTTTCAACAACCGTCGCGTCATAAATCGGCACAAAGTTTTCGAGCATTTTGGAAGCGGCAGTGGTGGTCAAGTCTTGGGTCACGATGTTGTCTTTGATTGCCACCGGAATGCCAGACAGGGGTTGATCAGCATTAATGCCAGCTGCGTCAACTGCTTCAGCTTGGACTTGGGCTTGGTCGTTCAAGTTTAAGAACGCATCGATTTCAGGATCGATCTCAGCGATTTTAGCCAAAGTGGCTTTCGTCAACTCTGCTGCGGTGATCGTGCCGGTAACTAATTGGGCATGCAAAGAGTCGATGTCAGTTGTAAAGTAATCCAAACTAGTCTTCCTCCTTGTCGATGATGGCAG
>CAKRHU010000083.1 GCA_934339215.1 uncultured Lacticaseibacillus sp. | reverse complement strand
CATCAGAGGCGCTGGATATTTATTTGCCTCAAGAAAACGCCGCGATCAATGATAAGAATGCTTACGCCGACTCTACCATGATCGCGCAAGCTGACACGGCAGAAGTGTTGCGCTCGGATTTGATGGTCGCGATCCTCGACGGGCCGGTGATCGATGCCGGTGTGGCCAGTGAAATCGGCGTGGCTTATGCCAAACAGATCCCAATTTTCGGGCTTTACACTGATAGTCGGCAACAAGGCGCAATGAACCCCCAAAAGCTCACCGCCTTGCAAAACGTCGCCGAAAATCAATTCCACTACTTAAACTTGTATACTACCGGCTTGATCAAACTCAACGGGGAGATCTTCAACTCTGAAGAAGACTTGATCAAAGCCGTCTTAGCTAAAGCCTAACCAAAAGTGGCGCCTCACAGACAAATGTGAGACGCCACTTTTTTAGGCTTTGGGCCGCGAATCGTAAGCCCGCTTAGATTTATAACCTGCTTTAAACACGGTTTTCATTGTCTCGATGTGCTTGAGCTTCGTGTTTTCGGCCGCCACTCCGAAAATAAACCGCGCCCATTCACGCTGGTAGCCTGGCGTTAATCCATCAAAGAAGCCTTGCAGCTCAACGTCATCGGCTAATAATGCTGAAACCCGCGGAATATCAACGGCATATTCAGCTAATGGTTTTTGACTCATCTTGGTCACCTCAAATTCAGTATAGCAAAAAGCGGCGCCTTTTCAGCCGTCGCTTCTGTCCATTTTATTGGTCGCCTTTGTGAATCATCATTTTCACATCTTCGCCCTTGCCTGCTTCGCCTTCTTGTTCCAGCAAAGTACGCAATGGGATCAATGCTTGGGCCGAATATTTCTCAACAAACGCATCCACTGCGGCGGGATCTTGGGTTTGCTTATCCAATACCAATTGTTCCACTGGAATTGGCCGCAAATCAGTGACTTTGACATCGATCACCACTGGGCCTTTGGCTTTCAACGCCGCGGCAAACGCGGCGTGCAGTTCTGCCAGGGTGTGTACTTCAAAGCCCTGTGCCCCAAGTGCCGTGGCCGCATCCCCGTAATCAGCGTCGATCAAATCCACGCCTGAGTGAGGTTGTTTGGTGTCATCTTGCTCCGCTTCGATAAAGCCCAGCGATTCGTTGGTCAACACCACATTGATGATCGGCAAATTGTACTTCACTTGGGTCAAAATGTCTTGCATCACCATGGCAAACCCACCGTCACCAGAAATCGACCATACTTGACGACTCGGGTATGCGGACTTGGCGCCGATAGCCGCAGGTAAGGCATAGCCCATCGTCGCATACCAACCAGAAGTGGTGAATTTCTGGGCTTGATCAGCTTTTAAGAACCGCATGCCATCAATCGTCACGTTCCCGACGTCGACTTGGAAAATTGCATTTGGCAACGCCGCATCATTGATCGCTTTAAAAACTGGTTCGATGCGCAGTGGTGTGCTGTTGTCGTCATCAAAGCTAGCGATCCAATCCCACCAGTTCTTGTGGTTGGCCAACGCGGCACGATACCACGCACTTTCTGGCAATGGATCTGAGCGATCTAACAAGGCTTGGATGGTCTTTTTGGCATCGGCTAAAATCGCCACGTCGACATGATGTCGCCGCCCTAACTTGCTAGAATCGATATCCACTTGAATGTACTTGGCATCTGGGGCGATAAAGTAAGGTTGGAATGGGAAGTCGGAGCCTAAGAATAATACAGCATCTGCCGCCCGGGCAGTTTCGACCCCAGGCTTTGACGCCACCCGACCTGCGGAGCCCATATTGCCGATGTAACTATCCGGCACCACGCCTTTGGCCAAGGCCGTCACCACTATCGGCGCATGGAGCTTTTCAGACAAGGCGATGATTTGATCCTTGGCGCCACGCGCCCCGTTGCCGACATATAAAATCGGATGCTTCGCCGCGTTCATGATCTTCAGCGCTTCGTCAACGCGCGTCAAATCCGGTTCTGGCAAAATCGGATCTTGATACAACGGCGCACTGGACACATAGTCGTCTTCGATTTCCGTCCAGCCTAAGTCTTTAGGAATGGTGATCACCGCAACGCCTTTGTGCGCATAAGCTTGGCGAATCGCTTCATCAACGACAGCTGGCATTTGTTTGGCGGTCATCACCGTGCGGTTATAAACGGAAACGTCAGCAAACATCGGGTTTTCGTTCATTTCTTGGAAGTACGCGGTATTCATCGCACTCGTCGGCACTTGCCCGACTAGCGCCAAGACTGGCACATGATCATATTGCGCATCGTACAACCCATTGAGCAAATGCACTGCACCAGGGCCCGCCGAACCAAAAGTGACCCCGATTTTACCGGTGACTTTGGCTTCACCCACTGCCGCCAACGCCCCGACTTCTTCATGCCGCACTTGGACATAATTCAGCGTGGCTTGGCGATTGTGCAAGGCATTCATGGTGGAGTCAAACGAGCCCCCTGGTAACCCATAAATGTTTTTCACGCCCCATGATTCGATGACCTTCAACATTGCGTCTGATGCATTAATTTTTGCCATGAGCTCGTCCTCCAGCTTTCTTTTAATAAGTATCTACAACAGTAGTATATCGTAACGCTTATAAAATACAAGTGGTGTCCGGCGAATTCCTGATGCCAATTTAAGCATATCATGAAACCGCCATCATCGTCGAGTTTTAGGCAATGGCGCAAAAAAGCAGGACATCCGAAGACATCCTGCTCGTTCAAGAAGCTTATTTGGCTGCTTGTAATTCCTTGATGCGATCTTGCGTACCAGCCAATTTGGCTTGGGCATCAGCCAATTTGGCTTTTTGCTCGTCGATAACTTCAGCTGGTGCTTGGGCCAAGAAGCCTTGGTTGCCGAGCTTCTTTTCAAAGCGGGCAATTTCTTGGTCAAGCTTCTTTTCGGCTTTGGTCAACTTAGCGATTTCGTCATCTAAGTCGATCAATTCAGCCAGCGGCACGTAAATCGTGGCACCGTTGATGACAGCAGAAGCGGCCAGTGCTGGGGTGTCGAGGTCGGTGCCGACTTCAAATGCCTTCGCGTGCACGAAGCGGTTGATGAATTCAAAGTTCTGGTCGAAAATCGGCTTCAAGTCAGCGTCTTGCAACTTGACTTGAATATCGATTTCGTTGGCCATTGGGGCGTTCACGTCGGTACGGATCCCACGAACGGCGCGGATCAATTCGATCAATGCTTGCATTTGCTTGATGGCATCCGCATTTTCGAATTCTTTATGGGTCACAGGATAAGAAGCGACCACAATGGATTCGCCGATATGTGGCATGGTCAACCAGATCTTTTCAGTGACGAATGGCATGATCGGGTGCAATAAACGTAACACTTGATCTAAGACATAGCGCAAGTTGATCCGCTTGGCAGCCTTGGCTGCTTCATCTTCACCATATAAGACTTCCTTGGCCATTTCGATGTACCAGTCCGCCAATTCGTTCCAGATGAAGTTGTACAAATCACGTTCAGCTTCCCCAAATTCGAACTTGTCGAACTTAGCAGTGACACTTTCAATGGTTTCGTTCAAACGCGCGAAGATCCATTGATCAGACAAGTCGAACGTACTTGGATCTGGTTGCGCGTCAGCTTTGGTGTCCTCAAGGTTCATCAAAACAAACCGTGACATGTTCCAGATCTTGTTGATGAAGTTCCAAGAAGCGCCGATTGCTTTCCATGAAAAACGTGTATCTTGACCAGGAGTGGACCCGTTAACTAAGAACCAACGCAAAGCATCAGCGCCATATTTTTCAATAACATCCATTGGGTCGATCCCGTTGCCCAAGGACTTAGACATCTTGCGGCCTTGTTCATCACGGATCAAGCCGTGGATCAAGGTGTTCTTGAATGGGCGTTGGCCGGTGAATTCCAAACCTTGGAAAATCATCCGTGCGACCCAAAATGGAATGATGTCATAGCCAGTCACTAAAGTATCTGTTGGGTAGTAGCGCTTATAGTCTGGCGCATCGGTATCCGGCCAGCCCATCGTGGAGAATGGCCACAAGGCAGAACTGAACCAAGTGTCCAAAACGTCTGGATCTTGTTCCCAGTTTTCAGCATCTTTTGGCGCTTCCATGCCGACATACATTTCGCCAGTCGTCTTGTTGTACCAAGCAGGAATGCGATGGCCCCACCACAGTTGCCGGGAGATGACCCAGTCATGGATGTTGTTCATCCAGTTTAAGAAAGTATGTTCAAACCGTTCTGGCACAAAGTTGACTTTGTTGTCGCCTTCTTGGTTCTTGATGGAAGCTTCAGCAAGAGGCTTCATCTTAACGAACCATTGCGTGGACAAACGTGCTTCAACTTGGACACCGGTACGTTCAGAGTGGCCAACACTGTGGACAATCGGCACGATCTTCAACAAATCGCCAGATGCTTTCAGGTCGTTGACCAAGTTTTCACGGCATTCAAAACGATCTTGGCCTTGATACTTGCCGGCGTTTTCGTTCATAGTGCCATCATCATTCATACAGTTGATGCGTGCCAAATTGTGCCGATTCCCAACTTGGAAGTCATTAGGGTCATGGGCTGGCGTGATCTTAACGGCCCCAGTCCCAAATTCAGGATCGGCATGAATATCGCCGATGATCGGAATTTCGCGACCGACGATCGGTACGATCACGTTTTTGCCGATCATGTCTTTGTAGCGTTCGTCTGATGGGTTAACCGCCACGGCAGTATCACCAAACATGGTTTCAGGACGAGTGGTGGCAATTTCAATGCCGCCAGGCGTGCCGTCAGCGAACTTGTAAGTCATGTGATAAAAGGCACCTTTATCATCTTCATGGATAACTTCGATGTCAGACAAGGCAGTACGCGCTTGCGGATCCCAGTTCACAATATATTCGCCGCGATAGATCAACCCTTTGTTGTACAAGTCCACGAAGACTTTGCGCACGGCTTTAGACAACCCATCATCCAAAGTGAAGCGTTCACGGGAATAATCCAAAGATAAACCCATTTTGCCCCATTGTTGTTTGATGGTGGCCGCAAATTCGTCTTTCCATTCCCAAACTTTTTCGACAAACTTTTCGCGGCCGAGGTCATAGCGCGTGATGCCTTCTTTGCGCAGCTTGGCTTCAACTTTAGCTTGGGTGGCGATGCCGGCATGGTCCATCCCTGGCAACCACAAGGTGTCAAAGCCTTGCATCCGCTTTTGCCGGATCAACATATCTTGCAAGGTGGTATCCCAAGCATGACCTAAATGTAACTTCCCAGTGACATTTGGCGGTGGGATCACGATACTATAAGGTTTGGCTTTCTTGTCGCCTGATGGTTTGAAAACGCCTTGTTCCAGCCACTTATCATAGCGGCCAGCTTCGACGGCTTGCGGGTCGAATTTTGGGGCTAATTCTTCTTTCATGGAATGATCCTCCAATTATTTTTGTGAACAAAAAAACTCGTCCTAATGATTAGGACGAGTTGACTCGCGGTGCCACCTAAATTGAGAAATGACTTTCTCCACTTAAAACCGATAACGGACGGTGCCGGTCAGCCTTACTGCATTCAGGATGACAGCTCACAAGCTACACATGAAAATTGACTTATCGACTCACACCTACCGTCGACTCGCTGAAAACCCAACTTTCACGCCTCTTGTTCATTGCGTTACTCGCATTATAAACTTGCGAGTCGGTTGCCGTCAACGGATTTTATGCTTTTTGTTTTTGATGCGCCACATATAAAAGACTTTGTAATTCTGAGGTGAGATCGATATAGCGGATCGTGGTCGTCGGCTTGCAAGCCACCGGTTGCGGCGCAAAGGTCATAATGGCGGTGATCCCGGCCGCTTCAAGCTGTGGGATCACACTTGCCTGACTCGAACTTGGCACCGCCACAATCGCAGTGTGCACCCCTTTAGGCAAGCGCTTCTTCAAATCCGCAAACGAATAAATCGGAATCTCGCCGATGCTGGTATTGATTTTCGCCGGATCATGGTCAAAGGCCACCATGATATCCAAATCTGGATTACGTCGGAAATTATTTTCGATCAAAGCCGCCCCAAGGCCACCGACACCGATCAGCGCAATATCTTCAGGCGATTGCACTTGTAGCAATTGACCGAATTCTTCAACTAACGTCGCCACACTGTAGCCATACCCACTTTTCCCCAGTTCCCCGAAACTTGAGAAATCTCGTCTGATCGTTGCTGAAGGAATATGAATGATTTCTGCTAATTTATCTGAACGCACTCGCCGAATGCCTTGTTGTTGCATTTGTTGAGCCGCCCGATAATATAAGGGAATTCGTCTGATCGTCGCTTTTGACACTTTTGTTTTTGCGTCGAGCATCACGCCACCTCCAAAGTGTGTTCATTCATTCACATATTAGAATAGCACGAGGCTTGTGAAAAATCAAACATAAAATCGTTTACAACCGCGTCATGGTGGCTTCTCACGACAAAATGAAAAGCACTGAGCGAGTTTGCTCAATGCTTTACAGATTCTATCTAAACATATGGTCGGTGGTTGGCACATCTTCGATCGTCCAAGTCAACGTGCCTGTATACGTCGCGCCGACTTGCATTTTGTTGGCTTGTGATTGAGAAATCGTCAAACTCGGATACATCAAGGTCTGATCATATTGCATCGCGGTGGTATTCGGGTTCGTCAACACCACTGCCGCGGTGTCAGCTTGCAAGTCTACGGCACTCCACCCGTTATCGCCTGCAGGCAAACTCAGCTGCGGGGCAAAGGCGCTATCACCGCTCGTCCAGTCAGACATGGTCACACTTAAACGTTGACCTGCAGGCAACGTGCCGGTCAATCGTACTTTATCTTGCGCAGTCAATGGTGCCGTTTGGCCGAGGGTATAATTGCCGAACGCCCAACTGCCAGTGGCGGTGACGCTTGCTTTGGTGGCAGTATTACCAGCATCGTTATTCCGCTTTTGGATCAGTTTCGCGGCTTGCGCGCTGTCTAGGCCCATACTGTCTACCAATTTTTGAAAGGTGGCGTCATCCAAACCTTGAACTGTTGATGCTAACAACTTATCAGGATCTACGCCAGACAAATAAGAAGTTGGATTCTTAGAATTGATCAGTGCAGTCAG
>CAKRHU010000082.1 GCA_934339215.1 uncultured Lacticaseibacillus sp. | reverse complement strand
CGTCTTTTTTACCGGCTTTTTCGGATAGCGGTTTGCATCATGGATGCAAGCCGCGGCTTGCATCCATGATGGCCGGTACCACTTAACGTGCGATCAATTGCCACATGGATGAAATCAAATTTCCTCCATGTGGCCTTTTTCTTTCCGGAATGAAAATATGGCCAGCCACTGCGAGGAATTTGGGTAGTGACTGGCTTTTGTTTTGCACAAGCAAAACATTTTGGAGGGAATATTCTTATGAAGAAGCAATTATTACTGGGCCTTGTTGGTATCGCAATGTTAGGCTTAGCGGCTTGTGGGCAACAAACTAAGGCTGACGATGACACGGTCAAAGTGGGCGTTTTGCAATTGATTGACCAAACGGCATTGACGGATGCGCGCAAAGGATTCGAAGAAGAACTCGCCAAAGCCGGCTACAAAGGCAAAAAGATCAAAATCGATTACGTCAATGCCCAAGGCGATCAAGCAAACTTGAAAACCATGAGCGAACAACTCGCCAAAGACAAAAACGACGTCAACTTAGCGATCGCAACACCTGCCGCGCAAGCCTTACAAAAAGGCGATCCGGATACCCCGATGGTGTTCACTGCCGTCACTGATCCGAAATCTGCCGGCTTAGTGGATAACCTTAAAGCCCCAAGTAAAAATGCTACCGGCGTTGTGGATATGGTCGACATTCCCCAACAGATCCAATACATGCACCACTTATTCCCAAAAGCTAAGACTGTTGGCATGTTATACAACGCCGCTGAACAAAACTCCATCGTCCAAGTCAAAGCTGCTACCAAAGCCGCTAAGAAATTGGGCTTGAAGGTAGTCAAGCGTACCGTAGCTTCAACCAACGATGTCCAATCTGCCACAGAAGCTTTGGCTGGGTTATCTGATGTGATCTATGCCCCAACAGATAACACGGTAGCTGCTGCCATGGCGACTGTCGGCAAAGTTTCCTTAGCCAAGAAAGTCCCAGTGGTTCCAGCAGCATCGACGATGGTCCAAGATGGTGGGGTCGCCAACATCGGCATCAACTACAAAGATTTAGGCAAACAAACTGCCAAGCTTGCCATTCAAATCATTAAAGGCAAGAAAGTGAAAGACTTAGCTGTTGAAAAGCCCGCTAAAGTCACCGTCATCAAGAACGAAAAAATGATGAAAGCATTCGGCATCACAGACGCAGACACCAAGCAATAATTCATTGCGGTTCACAAAGGAGTAGTCATGAGCATCTTAACTTCAAGCATCTCACAAGGTTTACTGTGGTCGATCATGGCCATCGGCGTATACTTAACGTTCCGAATTTTGGATATTGCCGACATGACCGCTGAAGGGAGTTTTCCTTTAGGCGCAGCTATCACCGCACACTCGCTAGTGCATGGCACCAACCCGATCGTCGCCACCATATATGGCTTCATTTTCGGCGCATTAGCGGGCTTGGTATCCGGCATTTTACATACCAAGTTAAAAATTCCAGATCTGTTAACTGGTATTTTAACCATGACTGGGTTGTATTCGGTTAACTTGTTCATCATGGGCCAAGCCAACTTATCCTTGTTGAGTAATGTGAAAACGGTGTTCACCTTGTTCTCCACTGGCAACTCGACCACAGACACGATCATCGTTGGGGCCGTCGTCTTAGCGATTGTCATCGCCTTATTGGTTTTATACTTCAACACGCAAATGGGCTTAGCGGCGCGGGCAGTTGGGGATAACCAAGCGATGGCGGCAGCCAACGGCATCAACAATGACAACATGAAAATCATTGTTTACATGGTGTCTAACGGCTTGATTGCTTTATCTGGATCGCTCATGGCGCAAACTAACGGCTATGCGGATATCTCAATGGGGATCGGGACGTTGGTCATTGCCTTAGCAGCGATCATCATTGCCGAAATCATACTGCGCAACTTGAGCTTTGGCCAACGGTTGTTGACGATCATTGTCGGCGCGATCATTTACCGTTTGATCATTGCCGGCGTCTTGTGGCTTGGGGTCGATCCCAACGCCTTGCGCTTGTTCTACGCCTTGATGTTGGTCGTGTTCTTATCTTTGCCTTTGATCACCAAAGAATATAAAACCATCAAAGCCCGTCGCGAAAACTCGAAACGAATGGAGGACTAGTCGATGCCAGCCTTAGAAATTAAAGATCTACATCAATATTTTGCCCAAGGCACGGTTAATGAAAACCACGCCTTAAAAGGCATCAACTTGACCCTTGAAGAAGGCGACTTTGTGGCCATCATCGGCGGTAACGGTGCGGGTAAATCCACTTTGTTAAATTCTGTTGCGGGATCTTTGCCTGTCACGCACGGCCAAGTTAAAATCGCCAACAAAGATGTCACGTACCAATCGGTTGCCAAGCGCGCAAAGTTGATTTCACGGGTCTTCCAAGATCCGTTGTCAGGGACTGCCCCAATGTTGACGGTGGAAGAAAACTTAAGCCTCGCGATGCAGCGTGGGACTTGGCGGAACTTCTGGAGTGCCGGCGTGCGTCATTCCGATCGCAAATTGTTCCAAGAAAAACTCGCCAGCTTGAATTTAGGCTTGGAAACGCGCTTGAGCACCTCCATCGGATTATTATCTGGTGGGCAACGCCAAGCTATCACCTTGTTGATGGCAACGCTCAAAGCCCCAGAATTGTTGTTGCTTGATGAACACACTGCCGCCTTGGATCCTGCCACTTCTGCAACTGTCATGGGTTTGACGGAACAATTAGTCGCGGCTCAACATATCACGACGTTGATGATCACCCATGATATGCAAGACGCGTTGAAGTATGGTAATCGCTTGATCATGCTCGACCATGGTCAAATCGCCGTTGATATTAAAGGTGACCAGAAGAAGGGCTTGACGGTGCCTGATTTGCTCCGGATGTTCAAAGAACAATCGGGTAAAGAATTGAATGATGATGCGGTATTGTTAAGTTAATGATGTGATGATTTCTGACCCGATGCCTATGCAGGTGTCGGGTTTTGTTGTATTCTAAAACCACCCAAAGGAGGGATCTCATGACTTTTGAACAAGTACTTCCCAAGCTCAAAGCTGGGGCCAAAGCTGTCCGCGCCAACTGGGGCGGTGGTGAAGAATTTATTGTGTTAGTCTCAGGACAAAATTTTGAAGGCATCGCTGTCACGCCATATTTTTTGATCAAAGTTTTACACGAAGGCTATAGCGTGTGGGAACCCACTGGCTGTGATGCGTTAGCTGACGATTGGCAATTGGTATGAGTGACTTTTCTGATCAAAAAGTGGTCGTTACCGGTGCTGCGTCTGGTATCGGCTACGCGCAAGCCCAAGCCTTCGTTAAAGCAGGTGCCTCGGTTTTGGCCATTGATCAACAGTCATTTGCCTTAACCGGTGCGCAAGTGCTGGTCGCAGATGTCACGAAACCGGAAACTGCAGATCATGTGACGGCTTTTGCACCAGATATTTTATGCAATACCGCTGGGGTTTTAGACGGGTATGCCACCGCAGAACAAACCGATTTGGCCACTTGGCAGCGTATTTTAGAGATCGATTTAACCAGTCAGTTTCGGATGATCAAGGCGGTTTTGCCAAACATGCTGGCTCAACATCATGGCGTATTTGTCAATATGGCCTCGATTGCGGGTTTAGTTGGCGGTGGCGGTGGGATCGCCTATACAGCAGCCAAGCATGCAGTGATCGGAATGACCAAACAATTGGATCTCGATTATGCTGGTGTGGGGATTCGCGCCAATGCCATTGCGCCAGGCGCCATTGAAACGCCGATGAATGCCGCAGACTTTGCTGGAGACGGGCATATGGCGCAGCGGGTCGCAGAGCAAACGCCTGCCAGGCGCTGGGCTAAGCCTGAAGAAGTCGCTGCTTTGACTATGTTTTTAGCCAGTCCGGCAGCGGATTACATTCATGGTAGCGTGATTCCAATCGACGGCGGTTGGCTGGCGAAATGAGTTGTGAGTGCACGGATTAAATCAATGAACGACAGTCAGAAATAATTCTGGCTGTTTTTTGATGCTGTCAGTTGATATAACAATTGCAGATAATCTCAGCTTGTCTCGCGTCATATTCGCATTGCTATGTTGTAAATCGCCGTAGCAAAACTTTTCTCACAAAATTTTAGCACTCTGTTGACTAGAGTGCTAAAAGGGACTATAGTATATTATGTAAACAAAAGAAGACCGCAGCGGTCCGACTATAAAACCATTGGCACCGCTGCGAGTCGGCGGTGTTTTTGCGCCGCCTTGAGGAGGGAAAATAGTATGGCAAACTTTAACGATCCATTTTTTAACGATGGGATGGATGACTTTTTCAATCAATTGATGCATCGCATGGATGGGCAACAGCCTAAATATGTCGTCAATGGACATGAATTGACCCCTGAAGAGGCGGCTCAACTCCAATCTGGTAATGTGCCCGTGGCGACGAAGCAAAAGCCTGAACCAAAGTCGATTTTAGACAAGCTTGGGCGCGACTTGACCCAAGAAGCCCGCGATGGTTTGTTGGATCCGGTGATCGGTCGCGACAAAGAAATTCAAGAAGCTGCCGAAGTGTTGAGCCGGCGTACCAAGAACAACCCGATTTTAGTCGGGGATGCTGGTGTCGGCAAAACCGCAGTAGTCGAAGGCTTAGCCCAAGCAATCGTCAAAGGCAATGTGCCAGCCGCGATTCAAAACAAGGCCATCATTGCCATTGACCTAGCAAATCTAGAAGCCGGTACGCAATATCGTGGCAGCTTTGAACAAAACATCCAAGATTTGATCAAGGCTGTTAAAAAGCGCGGTAACGTCATTTTGTTCTTTGATGAAATTCATCAGATCTTGGGCGCAGGATCCACTGGTGAATCTGGCAGCAAAGGCTTAGCTGACATCATCAAGCCAGCCTTGTCGCGTGGCGAACTTACTGTGATCGGCGCAACGACCCAAGATGAATATCGCAACACGATCATGAAAGATGCGGCGTTAGCGCGGCGGTTCAATGACATCACGGTCAACCAACCGAGCGCTGAAACCACGTTCAAGATCTTACAAGGTTTGCGCAAGTTGTATGAACAACACCATCACGTGCAATTGCCTGATGCCGTGTTAAAAGCTTGTGTGGATTATTCCGTGCAATATTTGCCACAGCGCAGCTTACCAGATAAAGCCATCGACTTGCTGGATATGACCGCGGCTCACTTAGCTGCGCAACATCCGGTTTTAGATGAAGTGGCGTTAAAGCAACAAGTTGAACAACTCACCCAACAAAAAGATGAAGCCGCCAAAGCCGAAGATTTTGAAAAAGCCGCCAGCTTGAAAAAGCAATTGGCTGATGTACAAGGCCAACTCGATCACGGCGACACTAAGCAACAAGCCCCTACTGCCACACCAGAAGATGTCGCCGCAGCGGTTGAACGCTTGACTGGCATTCCCGTGGCCAAGCTTGGCGCCAGTGACATTCAGCGGTTGCAAGGCATTGCGCAACGCTTGAAGAACAAAGTCATCGGCCAAGATGAAGCGGTTGATATGGTGGCCAAAGCCATTCGCCGCAACCGTGCGGGCTTTGATGACGGTGAGCGCCCAATCGGTAGTTTCTTGTTCGTCGGACCTACTGGCGTTGGTAAAACAGAACTGGCGAAGCAATTAGCGTTAGATATGTTCGGCCGCAAAGACGCGATCATTCGCTTGGATATGTCTGAATACAGTGATCGCACTGCGGTTTCCAAGTTGATCGGCACCAGCGCCGGTTATGTCGGCTATGAAGATAATGGCAACACGTTGACTGAACAAGTACGTCGCAATCCTTATGCGATCATTTTGCTCGACGAAATTGAAAAAGCCGATCCACAAGTTTTGACCTTGTTATTGCAAGTCTTAGATGACGGGCGTTTGACAGATGGTCAAGGCAATGTGGTCAACTTCAAAAACACGATTATTATTGCCACGTCCAATGCTGGGTTTGGTAACGACACTTTGGCTGACAAGTCTTTGCACGACAAACTCGCCCCATTCTTCCGTCCAGAATTTTTGAACCGGTTTGATGGGATCGTCGAATTCAGCCACTTGAGCAAGGCTGACCTTGGCAAAATCGTGGATCTCTTGTTACAAGATGTGTCTGATACCTTAGCCAAGAAACAATTAACTTTAACCGTTAGCGATGCAGCAAAAGCTTGGTTGATCACCCAAGGTTATGATGAGGCGATGGGTGCGCGGCCATTACGTCGGGTGATCGCCCAACATGTGCGTGATAAAGTCACCGACTTTTATTTGGCGCATCAAGATGTCAAAACCTTGAAAGCTGACGTGGTCGATGATGATATCCACATTACTGCCGCATAGGTAAAAAGCAGTCGAGAAGCGAGTCTTGGCTGCTTTTTTGTGTTGAGAAAAAAGTCAATAAGATCGAAGAAACCAGTCGAATCGCATCTGGGTTGATATGCATAAGCCGTTAAAATTATCGATAATCGATGAACAATTATTGATTATCGATAATTTCGGCGATATACTGTTGACGAGGTGAACGCGATGAAGTTAAAAATTTGGAGTTTAAAAATGATGTTGATCCTGGCTGGTTTGGTGATCGGGATGTTTGCGCTGATGCTATTTTGGCGTCTGCCGCATGGGCTCACAGTCGGTTACCATCAAGCAGGGACCGCTTGGTTGATGACCATTGGCATTTATATTGCTGTTGTCTGTTTTTTTGGCGCGCTCATTTGTGCTTGGTGTTTGTTGAAGCGGGTGGAAACCGACACCGCCTTTTCCTGGTTGGCGGTTAAGAACTTACGCCAGTTGAAATGGGCAACTACTGGGATGTTCATCGGCTTAATTGGGATCATGCCGGAGTTTTATGTGATCACGCAATTTGAAGATGCGCCGGGATTGTGTTTGATCGGTAGCGGGATTGTCGCCTTGCCATTAATGGTGACAATTTTCTTGGCAGTATTACAAGAATTATGGACCAAGGCGCTAAACTACAAAGTCGAAAACGACTTAACGATTTAGGAGGGTGCGATGATCGAAATTGATTTAGACCAATTGCTGTTAGATCGTGGGATGTCGTTGACGCAACTGGCAGAGGCAGTGGGGATGACCATGGCTAACTTATCGATTTTAAAAAC
>CAKRHU010000081.1 GCA_934339215.1 uncultured Lacticaseibacillus sp. | reverse complement strand
TTTAGCCAAAGCTTTAATGCCATGGCTGGATAAGCAACAAGCGATTCAAGCCCAACGCATGCAACAAATGCACTAAATCAAAAAACCACGCTGAAAATTATCGGCGTGGTTTTTCTTTGGGCGCAAATGGCTGATCTGAATGCTGAATGGCACCAGTGGGACAGCGACTGAACGCTTTTTTGAATAAAATCGCTTGCGCTGGGGTCAAAGGAATTGATCCGGTATTTTGATCTGGGGTATAGCTGGCGATGCCATTTGCATCATAATCGAATAATTCTGGGGCGAGCATTTGGCAAAGACCACACGCAATGCATGCGTCGCGGTCCACCTGCGCGTATAATGGATGCATATCTTCCTCCAAGGTGGTGAAAAAGTGTTAGACGATTTCTTATTCCAATTCTTCGATGAAAAGCCGCGCCGCGCAACCAGTTTGTACCTGTTGTTGACGGGGAAAAAAACGTTGTCGGTGTTATTTGCGGCACTTGAACATCAGCAATTGCAATGGCTTCACTTGTACCCTACGCTGTTACGGCCAGATTTTCAAGCTGCGATCGCTCGTCTGCTTAACGCTCATCACCTTGAAAAAACGGAAACCGGCCTGAAACGCGTTGAACCGATCGCCGCGCAAACCAGCAGCTTGCCCACCGCTTATCAGCCTTGGATGGGCGTGCATACCTTCACGCCGAAGTTTCAATTGGCAGTGCAAATGTTATCTGAAGCGAGTTTTCACAATGCACGTTATCGGCCGGTCACCCAAGATTGGGCGATTCAACAGCAATTGCGCCAGTGGTGGCAAAAGATCGATCGTCAGACCACGATCGCTGAGTTAAAGACTTTGCTTGATGCGATCGGGGATGAGGCAGCCATAAACTTACTCAATACCATGATCGGCCATGATTTTGTCGGCGCTGGTAACGTGACTGAAATTGCTCAGATCCAAGCTTTGGCACAATTGATCACGCAACTGGATGCCGGTATAGCGCCGAGTTGGCACATGCTTTGGGGTGGGCGTAAACCCTTAGGCACTAAAACGCAATACGTCGCGCTACAAATGATTCAACAAGGGGCGACCGCGGAACTTGTCAGTCAGCGATTGCACTTGAAGCCGTCGACGATCAATGAGCATTTATTAGGGGCGGCGATTTTTGGGGCGGATTTACCGTTGGCGCGGTTGTATCCTCAGGCGATGATCAAAACTTTAGCGCAAGCAGATGCACGGTTAAATTATCAGCAATTGCTTGACCAAATTCCAAACAGTGATTTTTTCCAGATCCGATTATTTCAAATTTTGAGTTTACAAGGCAGGTGGCCCCATGGACAAGCTTGACACATTACTTGAACAACACTTCGGGTTCACCAGTTTTCGCCCAGGGCAAAAAGCGCTCGTCCAAGCAGTCCTTGAAGGACGTGACGCATTAGGCATTTTACCAACGGGTAGTGGGAAGACTTTGTGCTATCAATTGCCAGCTTTGGCACTGGATGGGTTGTGCGTGGTGGTCGAACCGTTATTGGCCTTGATGGATGATCAAGTTGCCCGTTTGCAAAATGCCGGCCAAAAACAAGTGGTGACCTTGTCCAGTCGCTTGACGCCGCCAGATTTTCATTGGTTGTTAAACCATTTAAATCATGCCAAATTTTTATTCGTGGCGCCGGAAACCTTGATGCGCCCTGATGTGCTTGCGCAATTGGCGCAACTGACGATCAGTTGTTTTGTGATTGATGAAGCGCATTGTATCGCGCAATGGGGCCCGGATTTTCGGCCAGCGTATTTGCGCTTAGGCGAAGCCATCGAGCGCCTGCATCCGCGCAGTAGTTTGGCACTGACTGCTACTGCGCCAAAGCGCGTGCAAGAGGAAATCGTTTCACAACTGCGATTGCAAGACCCTGAGTTGGTAGTCGCTAGCGTCAATCGGCCAAATATTTTTCTTGGGGTCAATCAGGTGGCTGATCCAAAAGCAAAAGAAGCAGTCGGTATTCAGCTGATTCAACAAGTCAACGCTGCGACCATCGTGTATTTCGATTCAAAACTGCAAGCAGAAACTTGGGCCAAAGCTTTGCAACAAAAAAATATTGCCGCAGATTACTATCACGCTGGTTTGCCGACGCAACAACGGGAATTGATCCAGCGCCGCTTTATAGCCGGCGAATTGCAAGTGATCTGCGCGACCAGTGCGTTTGGCATGGGGATCGATAAAGCGGATGTGCGCTTGGTGATGTACACTTATGCGCCAGAATCCTTGGAAGCTTATTCACAAGGCATTGGTCGCGCTGGCCGTGATGGGCAAAACTCTGCCAGCGTGGTATTGCTCGCACCTGGGGATTTAAGCCGCCAAGAGCAATTTGCCCAAAGCTTACCGGATCCGCAACTGATCAAAACCATTTATGCGCATCCTGATGCGTATACAGATTTCGACGATCCACAAATTGCGCTGTTACAAGCCTATGTCCAATCGGGCTTTTCGCAAGCACAAGTGCAACAACTGCTGGCCCAGCGTGCAGCGGAAAAGCTGACCAGTGCCCAGGCGGTAGCAACATATTTGACCAGCAGTGGCTGTAAGCGGGCTTTATGGTTGCGCTACTTTGATGCACCAATCACGAAACACCACGAACAATGTTGTGGGGAACTCTCAGCGCCACAAATCGCGGCTTTGGCCTCAAGTGACCTCAAGCCAACGACAAACTTAGGTTGGCAGGCGGATTTTGCGCGGTTATTTAATGAAGTCTAAAACCTTTTACGAGGTTTCTATGATACAATAATTGCAGTATGTGAGGGGGGATCGGTTTGCGCAAGAAAACCACCAATAAAAAGGAACCTGTCCAACAAGACGCTTCCGACCAAACCAAACCATGGAATAAGCAATTTGAAGATGATCGCGATGATGACGGCAACTTATCACGCGTAGCGACACGCAAGAAAAAGCGTGGCGGCTCCATTTTAGCAATCGTGGTATGGGTGGCGTTGGCATTAGTGATCATTATTCCAGTGACGTGGCAGGCGCTGCGGAACAATTCGACAAATTCCAATAATTATCCGAATGATAAAATCACGGTCACGTCGACGTCGAAGAAAGCCAAGTCGCATTCGTCGAGCCAAAACTCTGAAAGTTCCAAGCAATCCAGCAGCTCAACGTCTAGCAAATCATCATCCAGCAGTTCGTCCAGTGTCTCATCCAGCACACCGGCTTCCAGCTCTAGCGTTTCAAGCAGTAGCTCAAGCATTTCTCCAAGCTCAAGTAGTAGCGCTGCCACTGGTACTTACACCGTCAAAGCCGGCGACAACTTGTATCGTATCGCGGTCAACCATGGCATGACTTTAAGTGAATTGCTACAACTCAATGGGATGTCCAGTGGCGCAAGTATTTCTGCCGGACAAACCTTGAAAGTGAACCAGTAACCACAGTTGAGTCGGCGACGGCTCAATTTTTTTGGAAAAACAGCAAAAAGGGGTATAAATTTATGCAAATTGCAATTGATGGGCCAGCCGGTTCTGGCAAAAGCACGATTGCCAAATTAGTCGCCCACAAACTCGGCTATATTTATTGTGACACTGGCGCGATGTATCGCACGGTCACCGTGATGGCCTTGCGCTTAGGCATCGATCTCAGCGATGAAGCGGCGATTATGGACCAACTGAAACAATTAGACATTCGCTTTGTGCCAAGCGCTGATGGTCAAAAGGTGTTGATGAATGGCACGGATGTGACCTTAGCTATTCGCCAACCTGAAACCACCAACAATGTGTCCCAAGTTTCCGCCTTGCCAAAAGTGCGCGAAGACTTGGTGCAACGCCAACGCGACATTGCTGCGCAAAATGATATCGTGATGGATGGCCGCGACATCGGCACTACCGTGTTGCCTAACGCTGAAGTGAAAGTGTTTATGATCGCGTCAGTGGAAGCCCGCGCCATTCGCCGCCACAAAGAAAACGTTGAAAAAGGGATCATGACCCCAATCGCTAAGCTTGAAGAAGAAATTGCCGAACGCGATCGCAAAGATTCCACTCGCGCAGTGTCACCTTTGCGCAAAGCAGAAGATGCAGTGGAAATCGATAGCACCAAAATGACCATCGACGAAGAAGTCGCTGAGATCATTGCGTTAGTACCCAAACAAACTGCCTGATTTTCAAGAAAAAGTTGGCATTTTTCACGAGAGTTATGTACAATAGACAATGTATGACAGTCGTATAGGAGGATTTTTTTGGCATGAGTGAAAACAACGTAAACGAAAACGCCCAAACCATGGCGGATGCTTTAAACAGCGTCGAAACCGTTCATATCGGTGACACCGTGAAGGGTGAAGTATTAGCCGTAGAGGACAAGCAACTGATCGTCGGTATCGAAGGCACCGGTGTAGAAGGTGTCGTTCCTCTGAAAGAATTATCAACTCAGCCAATCGATGATATTCGTTCGGTTGCTAACGTCGGCGATGAGATCGACCTGGTGGTCATCTCCACGATTGGTAAAGATAAGGAAAACGGCCAATACCTGCTTTCCAAGCGCCGCTTAGAAGCGCAAAAAGTTTGGAAAGAAATCCAAGCTAAATTTGATGCTGGTGAAACCATCACTGCACCCGTTACTTCCGTTGTTAAAGGCGGCTTAGTTGTTAACGCTGGTGTGCGTGGTTTTGTGCCTGCATCCATGGTTGAAGATCACTTCGTTGAAGACCTCAACCAATACAAGAACCAAGAACTCGAATTCAAGATCATTGAAATCGAACCATCTGACAACCGTTTGATCCTTTCCCACCGTGCGATCGTGGAAGCTTCTAAAGCTGAAGCCCGCAAGGAAATCTTCGCTAAGCTCCAACCTGGCGATGTGGTTGAAGGTAAGGTTGCCCGTTTGACTAACTTCGGTGCCTTTGTTGACCTTGGCGGCGTTGACGGTTTGGTCCACGTCTCAGAAATTGCTTTTGATCACGTTGACAAGCCATCTGATGTCCTCAAAGTGGGCCAAGATGTGAAGGTTAAAGTCCTCGCCATTGACGTTGACCGCGATCGTATCTCCTTGTCCATCAAAGCAACGTTGCCTCAACCGTGGGACAACGTTGAAACTGAAGCCCCAGCAGGCGCAGTGCTTGATGGTACTGTTCGTCGCTTGACTAGTTTCGGTGCTTTTGTGGAAGTCTTCCCTGGCGTTGAAGGTTTGGTTCACATTTCCCAAATCTCTCACGAACACATTGCGACTCCTCAAGATGTCTTGAAGGAAGGCCAAGCTATCAAGGTCAAGGTTCTGTCCGTCGACCCAGATGCACATCGTTTGGCATTATCCATCAAGGCGCTTGAAGAAGCTCCTGAAGGTGCTGCTGAAGAAGAACCTCGTCAAAGCCGTCCTCGCAACAACAACCGCGATAACAGCCGCAACGATCGTCCTCGTCGCAACAACCGTCAAGAACGTACGTCCATCCCAGCCGAATATCAACAAGATGATTCCGGCTTCTCCTTGGGCGACATGCTCGGTGATGCATTGAAAGACTTCGGCAAAGACGAAAAGTAATTTTCATCAATGCAAATAAAAAGGCGGGACAAAAGTGATTTTGTCCCGCTTTTTGCTGGTTTCAGCGGAGGTTTTGAACTTTGACCTCCAGCTGGCCGGCACGGCATAATGAGGGTCCTCGGGGAAGCTAACCTGATTCAACGCTGCGCATTGAACCAAGTGGATCTTCCCTTGCGGATTTCCGTAGACAGTAAACTGCCAACGGAAATCTCACTATGCCGTGCCGGCCAGCTTCCGGTCAAAATTCAAAACACCTTCGCGCAATCGTGGAAAGGTGACACCGGATTTGCGCTTTGACCACGAATTTTCAACAGTTTAGCGATTGCCTCGTAGACTTTCTGTTACTAATCGGATATCAGTCTGTGATGGTAGTCGCCGCGATTTGAAATTGGGATGGAGGCTGGTTGCTTTGGCGTGGTGAGAATGTTGTTGGCGGGTTTCGCCTACAACATCCGCAGGTGGAGATCCACTTGAATGATAGCGGCGCGATCATTCAAGTTAGCTCCGCCGAGACCCTCTCCGCGTCAAGGCGAGCCAGCCGGAAGCCCAATTTCACATCGCAACCCTAGTAAGTACCAACTCGAGAGGCCCATTTCCTGAAGGGCTTCGGAAACAAGTAAAGGAAGTGACAAAATGGTATTACCAACTCTGGCCATTGTTGGCCGCCCAAACGTCGGGAAATCGACTATTTTTAATCGGATCATCGGCGAGCGGATCTCCATTGTCGAAGATACCCCTGGGGTCACCCGGGATCGCATCTACGGCAAAGCAGAATGGCTCGGCAAAGAATTTGCCTTGATCGATACTGGTGGGATTGATATGGGAGATGAACCCTTTTTATCTCAAATCACCCAACAAGCGGAAATTGCCATTGAAGAAGCGGACGTCATTTTGTTTTTGACGTCTGTGGAAGCAGGGGTGACTGACGCTGATGAAAAAGTCGCGCAGATCTTGTATCGCGCTGACAAACCAGTGGTGCTCGCCGTCAATAAAGTCGACAACCCTGAACGGCGCAGCGAGATCTATGATTTCTACTCCTTAGGATTTGGCGAACCATACCCCTTGTCTGGGACCCATGGGATCGGCTTAGGCGATGCGTTAGATGCCGTGCTGGCAGCCTTTCCTGCAGAAGGTACAGACGTTGAAGATGATTCGATCAAGTTCTCCTTCATTGGGCGGCCGAATGTCGGCAAGTCCAGTTTGGTCAATGCCATTTTAGGCGAAGAACGGGTGATCGTGTCGGATATCGAAGGCACGACGCGAGACGCCATCGATACCAAGTTCGTCGATCACGACCAAGAATTCACCATGATCGATACCGCCGGGATTCGCAAACGTGGGAAAGTCTACGAAAACACCGAAAAATACGCGGTGATGCGGGCATTGCGAGCGATCGATCGCTCCGATGTCGTCTTAGTCGTGTTAGATGCCGAAACTGGCATTCGCGAACAAGATAAAAAAGTTGCTGGCTACGCGCATGAAGCCGGCCGTGGGATCATTATTGTGGTCAACAAGTGGGATACCTTGCACAATAAAGACAATCACACCTTGCAAGAGTTCGAACAGCATATTCGCGACGAATTCCAATATTTGGACTATGCGCCGATCGTGTTTGTGTCTGCCAAGACCCATCAACGCCTGAAAAACTTGCCAGATATGATCCGCCTGGTTTCTGAAAACCAAAATCGCCGGATTCAAAGTGCGGTCTTGAAC
>CAKRHU010000080.1 GCA_934339215.1 uncultured Lacticaseibacillus sp. | reverse complement strand
TTGAATCGCGCGGTGATCGAGAAATTGAAGGTTTGCAGGATCAGGCAATGCCATGACGATCGCATGTTGCGGATGATCCATTTTGTGATTAAACATGAAGTCTCCTCCTTCGCTTTTTACAATGAAAAGTATACGCTTTCACAGCTGAAGCGACTCACATTTGCGCTAAACGTTAGAAAAGGCACGCTGAACGTCAAATCGCCACCCAAAAAGGGCACTTCAATGGCTGAAGGGTCCTTTCGTGTGAGTTAACGCGATAATGGTTGTTCGACTAAATTGCTGGCGCTTTGCCCATAGTATTGTAAATGTGGGAAGTGAATCGTCACGGCTGTGCCGACATTCGGTTCGGCGGTGATCGACAAGTGATGGCCTAAGCGTTGCGACAGTTGATCGGCGAGATACAAGCCTAAGCCAGTTGACTTTGATTCGGCGTTGCGACCGTTGGTACCTGTGAAGCCTTTTTCGAAGACGCGGTGCAGTTCATCTTGGGCGATGCCGATCCCGGAATCGGCAATGGTCAAGGTGACTTCATCATGGGCTTCAGCAATGGTCGCAGTGATCTTGCCGCCAGCAGGGGTATATTTCAACGCGTTTGAGAACAATTGCATCAAGATGAATCGCAACCACTTGGCATCAGTGGTGACTACTTGATCCTCACCAGTCAATTCAAATTGTAAGTGTCCAGCGATAAAGGCATTGCGATTATCCACCACGACCTCATTGATCACTTGCTTCAGCGGATAATCGTTGAGCAAGTAGTCTTTTGAAAATGAGTCCAGCCGTGAGTAATACATCACTTGTTCGACATAATGATCCATGCGATCCAGTTGTAAACTCAACTGTGATAACACGTCTTCTGGCGCGTCATCTTCAAGGCTATCGACCAATAAGTTGCTGGCAGCTAGCGGCACTTTGATTTCATGAACCCAAGAGTCGATGAAGGCTTGTTGATCGCGTTGAGTGTTGATGACATTGGAAAGCGCGTGGCGATGGGCTTGCAGCATTTGATTTAGGGTTTTGGCAATCAGCGTTTGCGCCCGGCTACCAGTTTCTGGCATCGGCCAATTTAAGGCTTCAACACCGGCCTCAAGCCGGGTTTGCCACTGATGCAACCAGCGTTGTTGCTTTTTAAAATCTAACCACATTAAACCGGCATAAAATAATGTGACCAATACGGCGATATAAATTAAATTGTCTAAATGCACCAAATGTTTCGGGTCCAACCATAAGCCGCCACATAGTAGCAATAACCCTAGTACATAGGCAATCAGGTGTAAGCGATGATCATGTAAATAATCTCTTAATCGCATAATATCCTCTTAGTTGATGATATAACCCGTCCCAACGCGGGTTTCGATATAGTCTGGTAAGCCAGCGTCAGTGATTTTTTTGCGCAGGCGATTGATATTCACTGTGAGCGTATTGTCATCCACAAAGCGGGCATCTTGCCACAAGGCTTTCAGCAAATGCTCACGAGAAACGACATGCCCATGCGCCCGCAACAGGATCTGCAAGAGTTTGTATTCGTTTTTAGATAAGTTGATCGGGGTGTCATTGACTAAGGCAGCACTGTTTTCGATATCAAGAGTTAAGCCGTTATGAGATAAGGTTTGACTTTGGCCATCGGTGTAATTATAAGTCCGGCGCAACAAGGCGTTGATTTTGGCGATCAGCACTTCCATGGCAAAAGGCTTGTTGACGAAATCATCTGCGCCTAAGTTCATCGCCATGACCATATCCATATTGGTGTTGCGACTGGAGATAAAAATCACAGGCACTTGCGAGTTGGCCCGGATCTGTTGGACCCAGTGATAGCCGTCGTACACCGGTAAGTTGATGTCGAGTAACACCAAATGCGGCTGAACGGCCACGAATTGGTCATAAACATTTGAAAAATCCGTCACTTTAACCGCGCTGAGCTGCCATTTGCGCAAGGCTTGGGCAATTAAAGTGGCAATCGTTTGGTCATCCTCGACGATCATGATTTTAAACATGGCGACCTCCAGTAAATGAATTCATTACATTAATTGTACCAGATGCCAACTTGGACACAAGTTTGGTATCATGAAAGAGTACTGGAGGTGGACGGCATGCGAATGGTCAAAGTCGATCATTTAACTAAAATTTATGGACACCGGTTCAATCGGGTGACGGCGCTGAATGATTTGAGTTTCGGCGTCGATGCTGGTGAATTTGTCGGCATCATGGGGCCAAGTGGGGCGGGTAAATCCACGTTGTTAAATATTTTAGCCACCATGGATACCCCAACAGCTGGCGGTGTATGGATCGATAGAACCGATCTCAGCAGTATGTCCAAAGCCCAAAGTGCCGATTTTCGCCGGGAGCAATTAGGGTTTATTTTTCAAGACTTCGATTTACTTGATGATTTGCCGGTGTCGGCTAATATCACTTTGCCCTTAACCTTTGTCCCACCAGTGCCGAGTGATTTAGACGACCGCTTGCAAAAAGTGGGCGATTTATTAGGATTACTGCCGCTGATGGCCCGCTATCCTGCACAACTCAGCCTCGGTCAACGCCAACGCGTCGCTGCAGCGCGGGCAATCATCACGCATCCGCGTTTAGTCTTAGCCGATGAGCCGACTGGAAGTTTGGATTCATTGGCGGCGACTGAATTGTTGCGTTACTTGGCTAAAATTAATTTAGAAGCGGACACCACGATTTTAATGGTGACGCATGATGCGTTTACCGCTAGTTTTTGCAATCGGATCATTTTTATTCGCGATGGGGCGTATTTTGCTGAAGTGACGCGGCACGGGAGTCGGCAAGATTTCTTCAACAGCATCATTGACATGCAAGCATCGATTTCTGGAGGGCGACGGCATCATGTGGACGCAGATCAAAACTGATTTACACCGTCATCGCGGGATGCACCAACTGTTTGCCATTGTCCTAGGGATCTTAGTGGCAATGATGTACGCCGTGGCGGCCTTGATCGAGGCGCAACCCTTGTTGAACAAAATCGGCAAAGGCAGCAACATGACCAGTTTATTTCCGGCCGCCTTAGTGGTGGTGTTAGTGGTGATGATGCTGTTTTCCGTGATGTTCATGGTGTATCTCAACGGGTTGTTGATCGCTAGGCGCGAGCATGAATTTCAATTGTATCGTCGCTTAGGCATGCCGCAATGGCGCTTAAATATGAGCCTGGTTGGAGAAACTTTGATTTCTGGTTGTGCCGGTTTGATCGGTGGGATCCTTGGCGGTATCGTGATTTCAAAACTGTTGGCCATGGGGTTATTGCGGTTAGTGGACAGTGCGCAATCAGTGGGGTTGCTGTTTAGCCCCGTTGCCATTGGCGAGGTTGCTGGGGTCGTGTTGGTGTTATTGTTGGCCCTTGGTGGGCTGCGGGCGATCAGTGCCAGTGGCCGAGACGTGCTGGTGAAGGCCCAAACTACCCCTGAAAAAACAGTAGTCCAGCCGCTCACTGCCAGCATGGTGATCGGGGCTGTTGCTGGAATCGGCTTGTTTGGCTGGGCGACTTGGGTCTTAGCGGCATTGTTTGATTGGACCAGTCGCTTTACCCAGTGGTTTGGTGTCAGTGCGGGGCTCGGGAGCTTATTTGTTGGCTGGGGTTTGGCCGAAGTGATCGGGGTTTACTTGTTATATGCTTGCACGCTACCGATGATCATCGCCTTGCATCTCAAGCAACAGCGCAAAATGTCCGCCAAACACTATTTGTGGTTAGTCGCCATGTACAAACGGTTGCGCATCAACACCCAGTCACTATGGCTGACCACTTGGCTGACCACGGTGACGTTGGTGATGTTAGGCAGTGCTGCGATGTTGTATCAATTCGGCCAAGCTGTGGTAGTGCAAGATGTGGCGCAATCGATCCTAGCCACTCAAGGTGGCATGCGTCGCGTCAAAAAGCATGTGGCATCAAAAGACATCGCGAAAACCTGGCAATTGCCGACCAAACTGGCGGCTGGGCGCGTGAAATTGCGCATGCGCAACAATTCAGACAAACAAGAAAACGCCTTGTATCAAGTGATCGCCGTGCGTGATTATCAAAAGATTCGCCATCATCAACGCAACTTGCCGCAAGTCACATTAAAAAAACACCAAACAGTCATGATCACTATTGGCCAAACCTATTACCAAACCAAAGGCATCGGCGGCTGGAACAATGCCGGTCGTAAGCTCACCTTGACCCGGACTGGCGAACAGTTGACCGTCAAAACCATCACCAATCAATTTCCTTTAGGTGGCGCCGGTTATTTTGATCGGGCGTTGGTGATCAGCAATGCAGTTTACGACACGTTGCAAGCCCCAGTCGACCAACTCACTGGCATCAAGTTAAAGCCGGCTGCTCGCAAACGGGTTGAGTCCGCTTTGTTAAAAATCGATCAGGTGGATTATGTCACTTATGATCATGCGACTTTGGCAGGGAAGCAGCCGATCCGCTTTTTGAAGCATGCGTCGAGTACTTCCATGGATCGCGACGCCATTTCCTTGCGGCGACCGGCTTTGCATCAAATGCGCGTGGTTTTCGGATTCTTGTTGTTTATTATGACATTGTTAGGCGTCGTGTTCATGGTGGCGACTGCAAGCATTCTTTTATTAAAACAATTGGTTTCCGGACGGCATACGCAACATATCAAAACCACGTTGCAACGCTTGGGGATGCCGGCTAAAGATCTCGCCCATCTTCAAGTGGCGCAGGTGGTGTCAGTATTCGGTTTGCCGCTGATTTTAGGTAGTTTTAACGCCATTTTAGGAATTCGGGTACTGCAAGTCGCCCTTGACGGCTCACCGAGTTCCTCAGTGGGGATCGCGTTTGGGGCGTATACCTTGGTGTATGTCGGCTTTGCTTCGATCACTGCGATGCGTTTAAATCAGCTATAAAAAATTGCGAGTCCGTTTGATCAGGCTCGCAATTTTTGATTTAGTCACTTTTTTCGTTTTGGTCGTCGTCATCCGGGGAGATGATTTGATAGTTGGCGTCGTGATAGCCTTGACCTTTGGCGGCGCGTTCAACGAATTTGTTGACGGGTTGCCACAAAGGGGTGGACTTTGAGGCAAACACATCCAATGTCCGCTCCCATTGACTGAGGACCAGATAGTCGCGAGCTTTGGCGTCTTTGACAAATAAGCCCAACGCTAAATTACCTTGCAATTGATCACGCTGTTTCAAGAGCTTTTTGAATTGATCGATGAATACTGGGGCTTCATCTTCAGTCAAATGATAATAAGCCAATTGAATGTAGCCGCGATTTTCGATGGTGCCACCAAGGGCCAACGTATCATAAGCCATCGGTGCGACGAATGGCACCTTGGCTTCAACATCTAATACGCCGTAATTGGCGCCTTTAGCCAAAGGTTTCATGAATAATAATGGCGTTTGATATTCTTTAAAAAAGCGCTTAAGAAAACGCTTGGAACCTAAAACAATCTGTACCCGTTGGGTCATGATCCCACCTCCAGTTCTATTATAACGTTTACAAAGCGGAAACGCTTGGGTTCTGAAAACTTTTTAATGTTGGTCAAGATCACGATGATGTTGTATCCTGAAAATATCATGAAAGGATGACGATAATGAAACTGACGATCCTCGGATATTTTGGTGGCTATCCCGACCACGGCATTGGCACCAGTGCGTATTTGGTGCAAAGTGGTAATTTTAATTTATTGATGGATGCTGGTAGCGGTGCGTTGCTGGCATTGCAAGAAGTCTTGGATCCTAATTTATTGGATGCGGTATTGCTGACCCATTATCATCACGATCACGTGGCAGACTTTGGGGTTTTGCAATACTACTATCAACTCCATTCTGGCCAAAAAAAGCATCTGCCATTGCCAGTGTACGGTCACACCAAAGATCCGTTGAACTTTGCGGCGTTGACGTTTGGTAATTTCACGGAAGGTTTCGGGTACACACAAGATACGACTTTGGATCTGGGACCCTTCAAATTGACTTTCTTAGAAACAGAGCATCCAGTGCCGGCTTTTGCAGTGCGCATCTTGGAAAAAGCCACTGGTAAAGTCTTAGTCAACACTTCAGATACGCGCGCCTTTGCCGGGTTAGTACCGTTTGCCCAAGATGCTGATTTGTTGCTCGCCGATACGAACTTCTTAGCTGATAAGCCGGCACCGCGCTGGCATTTAACGGCGCCACAAGCCGGGCAGTTGGCCCAAGATGCCAATGTCAAACATTTGGTTTTGACGCATTTGCCGCAAGAACTATCGTTGGCTGAGCTGAAACAACAAGCACAAGCGACTGCAGGTGAACGGCCAGTGACTTTGGCGTCAGAAAAATCAGTTTTCGATATCTAATAACTATAAAATAAACATCTAATAATGCGCTCGCCAACAAATGGCTTGCGCATTTTTATTTATTTAACGTGGACAGTTCTTAGAATCCGTGTGCATGTGCAAAAACACACAGTTACATTATTTTTACATTAGTTCATTTTTATGAATGAATTCTTTTCAGAAATGATTGTTTTTTGGATATCACTTCGCATATAATTAAACATATGGAAACCGCATTCAACATTAAAGGAGTGATACTTATGGCGGTCACCTTATACACATCCACTGGTTGCACCTCCAGCCGCAAAGCGCGAGCGTGGCTTGAAGACAATCACATTCCATTTATTGAACGCAATTTAGACACGGATCGACTTTCCCGCGCAGAAGTCCAACATTTGCTGGTCTTGTCCGAGCGCGGCTTTGATGACATCCTTTCGGTGCGCTCCAAGGCATACTTGCGCTTGGGGATCACTACCGATGAATTGACCACAGTCCAAATGATCAATTTGATCATTCGCGAACCGCACTTACTGCGCCGTCCGATCATTGTCGATGAGCGCCGGGTGCAAATCGGCTTTCATCCTGATGAGATCCGCCGCTTTTTGCCTCGTGATGTGCGCGCCATGGCTTTGCAACAGGCCCAACTTTTAGCTGGATTTTAGGGAGATGAGAACCATTAATCATACCCGACCGAGTGGCCAAGACTTCAATCGTCTTGGCCACTTTTGATGTCTGGCTTCGTAAGCGCTTCAGACCGCCATCAAGCGTCAGTGTGCTAGCTTCGTTTCGGAACTGAAATCATCTCTCGTGGCCGGCCGGCTCCAGAAATCGGCACAAACCGCCGATGTTCTTTTGCCTAAATTTCGAGCCAAGAAAACCGCTTGTCTTGAAATTTGCCTGAAATAATAGCTGAGCCAGAAACCCGCTGTCTCAACTATTATTTCTGCCACGTTCGAT
>CAKRHU010000079.1 GCA_934339215.1 uncultured Lacticaseibacillus sp. | reverse complement strand
CTCCATGTGGTATCATATAATCAAATTGTAACACGTCGTCTAGGAGGTTTGTAGATGTTTGAGGAAACCGATTTCAAAGTCTTTGATGACTGCACTTTGGCCGGACGTTTAACCCGCATTCGCCGCGACTTAGATCCAAAATTTGAACAAGCCGGATCAGTGCTACTGCAACACGCAAAGGCGGCTCAGCTGCCACCCTTACATCTGCATATCGCCAAGCATGCCCGCCGGCATAAAAATCCACCAGTAGATACGTGGCTGGCTTTATCCACCAGTCCGCGAGGGTATAAAATGTTGCCGCATATTGAGTTAGGTTTTTGGGATGATCGCCTGTTTTTATGGCTTGCGGTGTTGCAAGAGGCGAAAATCGCGACGCCTGACCTGTTTGCGTTGACGCCAGCGGTGTTAGCTTTAGATGCCAGTTTTGAAGTCGCCGGAGATCACACTGATAAATTTGCGGCGCAACCGCTATCAGCAACCAGTCTATCAGCACAAACCATGCGCTTTCAAACCGTCAAGCGCGGGGAGTGGCTCCTTGGTAAAACTTATTTACGGACCGATCCGCTATGGCAAATGCCAGATGTCTTGTGGGGGGATATTTTGACTCGCTTTGACCAACTATTGCCGATCTATGCCAAACTGATCTAAAAATGGTGCCTTACCGACCTTGGCAAGGCACCATTTTTGTTTAATCATAGGAAACAAAATCCCCCGCTTGAACCAAGGCCTGGATAAAATCTGGTACGGTTTCGGTGCGATTCCAATCGCGCTGCCACTCGCAAGCTAATTGCGCGTTGGTGATCAATTGGGCGCCTGCTTGTTCAATGCGACGCAAGGCGGTTTCATGGGCAATCGTGCTGGTGCCGCCCACGGCATCAACCACCGGATAGACATCATAGCCTGATTGCAATGCATCCAAAGTTGGAAACGCTAAGCATGCTTCCGTCCACAAGCCGACGATCACTAAATTGGTGCGTCCGGTGGCGGCGACGGCTTCAACAAAATCTTTATCCTCCCATGCGTTGATATTTGTGCGGTCGAAACTCGCTACCCCTGGCATCAATTTTTTCAGCGCAGGGATGGTATCGGTGTTGCGACCAGATTCAACGTTGACTGTGGATAACACAATTGGGACTTGAAAACTTTGCGCCAGCTGGATCGTCATGGCCACGTTTTTGATCAAGGTGGGGTGCGGGATGCTTTGAATCGAATTGATTTGTGTCGGTTGATAATCGATCACCAATAGCGTTGAATTTTCTGGGGTCAATAAGTTGTCAGTGCGCGGATCGCGTCTTGGAAAACTCGTCATGAGTTGCCTCCTTTATTCAAATGCCTTCATCAACATCCTTAGGCTACACCTGAATTTCAAAAGAGGGAAATTTGAAGCACAAAAATACCGCCAAAAATTCTTGGCGGCGATTAAGCTTACAGTTCTGGGAACCAGATTTTGATTTCACGCGCGGCACTTTCAGGGGAATCTGAGGAGTGCACCACGTTTTTGATCGGCTGAGTGCCCCAAGCGCGACCAAAGTCCCCGCGGATGGTGCCAGGCATCGCGTCTTCAGGCTTGGTCGGGCCCACCATTTTGCGGAATGATTCGATCACGTCAACGCCAGTCGCGACGATCGCGACCATTGGGGTTTCCATCATGAACGTTTCAATGCCAGGATAAAATGGTTTGTCTACCAGTTGGGCGTAGTGAGCTTGCAACAAAGCTGGCGTTGCTTGGACCACTTTCAACGCGGTGATCGTGTAGCGACGGTTTTCCAAGCGGGTGATCACGTCACCAATATGACCGGCTTTCACCCCATCTGGCTTGACTAAGATCAATGTTGATTCTTCTGACATAACGTCCTCCTCAAAACTTCAGTACCTTTAGTTTACATTTTTGAGGCAATTTTTTCCAGCAGTTGCAGAAAATTCACGGCCAAAAAAAAGCCGACTGTTCAGTCGACTTGTCCGTCATCTGTTGAAGCTTGGGGATGTAAAATGCGATAAGTCGCATCTTCTGCTTCATCGTAAACGGATTCTGGTCCATTTGAGCCGTTGGTGATGATCAATTCATAACCGTAATGGTCTAAAAATGTCAGCTTTTCGGTGGTGATGCCGGTGACATGGCCTGGCAATACTCGACCGTCGATTTTAATGTCGAGTTCCGGGCTGATGCGCAATTGATGTGATTTGGTGGTGACTTCATCTAAAAACCCGAAGTTGCCGGTGTAGGTTTGCGCTAACGCCAATGCCGGATTTGCTTTGGGCTTGTGCAGATGATCGACCATTTGCGTTAAACTCCGCATGAAATTGTGAACCGGTCTGGCCATTTGCCTTGCCTCCTCAAAAGAATGATGATTTACTTTCATCATAACACGAAGTTTTGCGCAAACTGATTACAAATGGCTGACACTAATAAGACAAATCAGGTGAAACTTTGTTATGATAGAGATAATCACACGAAAGAAGGGCTTGCCATGCGATTAGGGACGATCGGCACCAACTGGATCACTAAACAATTTATTCAAGCCGCAGAAGCAACCGGCCAATTTGAGTTGGCAGCGGTTTATTCACGCCATGCTGAAACCGGGGCACAACTAGTTGATGCCTTTGGCCATGGGCAAGTATATACGGATATGCAGGCTTTTTTGGCCAGTGATGTTGAGGTAGTCTATATTGCCAGCCCCAATGCCTTACATGCCCAACAAGCCGTCGCAACCATTAACGCGGGCAAACATGTCCTAGTCGAGAAGCCATTGGTGACGCATCCGAGTCAACTGACTGCTTTGCAAGAAGCTTTGGATACGCATCCAGACGTGATGCTGTTTGAAGCGATGCGCCAGTTATACGACCCTAACTTCACCGTGATCAACAATGCTATCGCCAAACATGCCGTTAGCGGGGCGACGCTCACTTATATGAAGTATTCATCGCGCTATGATGCTTACTTAGCCGGTGAAAATCCCAACATTTTCACGCCTAAATTTGCCGGTGGCGCCTTGATGGATCTTGGCGTGTACTTAGTCGGTTCCGCGGTGGCGTGGTTTGGGATGCCTGAGTCTGCGACTTATTTGCCGCATTTATTAACCAGTGGGGTCGATGGCGATGGGGTGGCGCGTTTGTCGTATCCTGATTTTGACGTTGTATTGCGCATGGGCAAAACCACCAATGCTTATACGACATCAGAAATTTATTTCGGCCGCGACACGTTAAGCTTTGATTCACCAGGCGAATTAAACGACTTACGCTTAATCAGCGACGGTGGCACTGAAAAATTGTTCGTACCGCACGCTGATAATCCGATGGTCGAAGAAGCTGAATTTTTCGCACATGCGTTAACCTATCATGATCACGCGGCTTTTGAACAACAGTGGCGCTTAGCCCAGCAGATCCATGCCGTGATGGGCGAATTGCGCCAAGGTACGGGGATAATTTTTGAAACCGATCCAAAATAGGAGAAAATATTGATTGCAGAAGCATTTCGTCAGTTATGGCAAGACGCTGGTTTTGACCAGCCAACACAAATTCAAGAAGCGGTGTATCAACCGCTGAAACAAGATATCAACGTGGTCGGGTTGGCCCCGACCGGATCTGGTAAAACGTTGGCTTTTGGATTACCGTTATTAGAAAAAATGGTGCCCGGTGACGGCATCCAATTATTGATCTTATCGCCGTCACAAGAATTGGCAATTCAAACACGCAATGTCCTACAACCTTATGCCAAAGCGGTGGGCTTGCGGGTAATCGGCGTCACTGGTAATGCCAACGTCAAACGGCAAAAAGAGCAATTGAAGACTCACCCTGAAGTCGTCGTTGGCACGGCTGGGCGTTTAGTCGAATTGGCTAATGCCGGGACGTTGAAACTCCATACCTTGCAAACCATCGTGGTGGATGAAGCCGATGAATTATTGCGCGAACCAGGCCTTGATCAAGTTCGCGCCTTGACGATGGCCAGCCCTGCTGAAACGCAAATGGGCTTTTTCTCTGCCACAGCTAGTCCCATGTTGTCGGAACTTGACAAGTGGTTTGGCCTTGAGGTGCAAACCATCGATGTGCGCAAAACCGATCATACTCAAGGCGCGGTGCAACACTTGTTCGTCCAAACGGATAATGCACATCGCGTCGAATGGTTGCGCGCATTGGCCCATCTGGATGACTTTCAAGCGTTGGTGTTTTTCAACAACAATGGCCAGCTGGAAAAAGTCGCCAGCATTTTACACCATCAAGCCGTTAAATATGCGGTTTTGTCGCGCAATGATCGAAGTATCAATCGGGCCAATGCCTTAGCCGCGTTTCGCAAGCACAAAGTCACGCTGTTATTGGTGACCGATTTGGCTGGGCGCGGGTTAGACCTTAAGAAGTTGCCCGCTGTGGTCAACTATGGCGCGCCCAAACGCGCTGAAGCTTATATTCACCGTGCCGGTCGGACCGGGCGGATGGGCAACTCCGGTTATGTGGTGACTTTAGGCGATGATCACGATCGACGAGACTTGAAGAAGTTGGTGCCACAATATGATTTGCGCCGGGGATACTTAGTGGATGGCAAATTGACGACTGAAGCGCCAAAAGCCAAACCCAAAACTGAAACCCCAAAGGCCAAGCCAGTTGCTGAAAAGCCAACATTTGCGCGTAAGTCACACCAGGTTGCACCAACGCCAAAGCCAACGGTCAAACACAAAAAAAAGCGCTTGCGTGATCGTAAAAACAAAGGTAAACATACTGCCAAATAAAGACCCGGGGGGATCATTTATGAAATTAACACGGACGCTGGATTGCCCAGCCAGTTACTTTTACACCAAAGTCGTCGATTCGGTTTTATATGATATCAAGCAAAATACCGGTGAAACCTTAAAACCAGCTGCGTTGCAAGGCTATGAATACAAGAAAATGGTCGGCGGCAAAATGAATGCCCGCATCAAAATCACCAAAAATGTCGTCAACCGTGCTTATGCCTTCGAAACTGAAATGACCAGTGGCAATTACTCAGTCGATTACGACATTCAAGAAACCCAAGATGGCAAAGTTCAAGTGACGTATCAAGAAGGTAGCCAGTTCAACAGCATGATGCGCGACTTTAATCAGAAATTGATGATGTTGTTGTTAGGCCACAGCCGCAAAAAGTCCTTGATCCAAATGCTTGACCAAATTGCGGCGAGCTATCATCAAGCCTAATCGTTCTTGCAGGAAGCGCTGAGACCACGTATAATTGGTTAAGTCTTGCAGCAGTAGCTCACCTGGATAGAGCAATAGTTTCCTAAACTGTAGGTAGTGAGTTCGAGTCTCACCTGCTGCAGTGTTGACCTCAAAACGCGGAATCTGACGTTTTGCGGTCTTTTTATTGGGTTTAAATTTTGACAAAAAAATACGCCTGGTTTCACCCAGGCGCTTCAATCATGGTTTAATGTAAGCAAAGCCTTCGTGTTGGCGCTTGACCAGTTCAACCACACCAGAAGCGACGACTTCAAGTCCACCTTGCAGCTGATCTTGTGCGATATTGCGTTGCCGCAAGGAATTGGCACATACGGCAATATTCGCGTCACGGGCCAACAAGCATAAATCAATGTCGCTATCGCTGGTGGCTTGCGAGACCGCCTCACCATTGATCAAAATCTCAAGACTTGAGTTATCGCTTTGTGCTTGGAGCCACTCTTGGTAATGTTGTACATTGCTTAACAACACTGGCCACTTACTTGGTTCATCAATGTGAAAAATCACGTCCATCAACAATGCCCCCTGATCGATTTGCCTCAATCATAGCATAATATTGCTGGAAAAACCGTTTTCAATTAGATGAAATCAAATTGTGACATGCCTCTAAAGGAGTTTGTATGGAAATTATTCAAACTGCAGGATTGACCCTGGGTATTTTGATCATTGCCAGCCTCGGCCTATCTTGGCTCAATGCCGCCACGATCCAACAAGTGGTCAATCGTACCGGGAAGTCGAATAGCCAATTGTGGCTGATGAAACCAGGCATCTTTGTGCATGAGCTGCTGCATGCGATAGTCGGGTGGTTGTTTGGGGTGCAGATCAGTGGCTTTTCAATGCGTCCCGATCACGACTCAGCTGCCCATGTGACCTTTAATTATAATCGCCGTTCATTGCGGCAACGCTTAGGTGTCAGTTTGGCCAGTGCCGCGCCGGTGTGGGGGATTAGTGCCATATTATTGATCGTTGGCAAACGCGCATGGTTTCACAAGGTCGCGTTGAATCAACTGTTGACGCTGGGGCCTCATCCAGATTGGCAGTGGGTTGCAGGCTGGATCGTGCTAACGATTTTGCTGACTTTTGGTGCCAGTTTATCTCAACAAGATCTCAAAAACACCTTGATTGGATTGCCTATTTTGATTGGTTTGCTGGTGATGACTGCGTTGATCATGGTTTGGACCTGGCCGGCAGGGCTCAAGGTTTGGCTTCAACTCAATGTGTTGTTGTTGGCAGTGGTGCTGGTAATGGGTGTGATCGCAGGTGTGGTTAATCGCTTATTAGCGCTTTTTTAGTCAACGGACAGATAAGACTTGGTGTCCGTTGGCATTGTGAATTCAGTCACTTATACTAAGGGGGTAAATTATTCAGGAGGCGACATCAATGAAAACTAACTTCGATTTCTTAATGCCAAGTGTGAATTTCTTTGGTCCCGGCGTCATCGCAAAAATCGGTGATCGCGCTAAAATGTTGAATATGACCCATCCATTAGTGGTCACGGACAAGTTCTTAGCCGGCGTGGCTGATGGCCCAGTTGAACAAACGTTAAACTCTTTGCAAGCAGCCGGCGTCGCTTATAGTGTGTATGACGGTGTGGAACCTAACCCGAAGGTCCGCAACATCCAAGCGGCCAAAGCCCAATACTTAGCTGAAAACTGTGATTCGATCATTACGGTTGGTGGCGGTTCTGCGCATGATACTGGTAAAGGTACTGGGATCATTTTGACTAATGGGGATGACATCACCAAGTTAGCCGGGATCGAAACCTTGGAAAATGCCTTACCACCATTGATCGCAGTGAACACCACTGCCGGGACCGGTTCTGAATTGACCCGCCACTGTGTGATCACCAATGAAGAAACCCACTTGAAGTTTGTCGTCGTGTCATGGCGCAACATTCCACTGGTTTCCTTCAACGACCCATCCTTACAGTTAGATGTGCCCGTGAAGTTAACCGCAGCAACTGGGATGGATGCTTTCGTACAAGCCATCGAACCATATGTATCGACGAATCGCAACAGCATCACTGACGGCCAATGCTTGCAAGCCATCAAAATAATTGAAGAAA
>CAKRHU010000078.1 GCA_934339215.1 uncultured Lacticaseibacillus sp. | reverse complement strand
GGCATCAAAGCCGTCGCCCCAGGTCAAATGGAAGCCGCGCGCAGTTTAGGTTTACCTTGGACCAAAGCGATGCGCCGCGTGATCTTGCCACAAGGCTTAAAGATCATGGTCCCAAGTTTCATCAACCAATTCATCATCACCTTAAAAGACACGTCGATTTTAAGTGTGATCGGGTTGCTGGAATTGACCCAAACCGGGAAAATCATTATCGCCCGCAACATGGAAGGCTTCAAGATCTGGACCATGGTGGCCTTGATTTACTTGATCATTATCACAGCGTTGACTTGGTTGAGTCAATGGGTGCAAAAACGCCTGCATGCCTAGTGTAAAATCACCTTTGAGCGACGAACTCAAAGGTGATTTTTTATTGCGCTAACCCCAGCACTGAACCGCTAGCTTTGGCAAGTTTTTCCACCAGTTGTTCGCCGGCTTTTAAACTGCTGTTGTCGTCTGTCAGCACCGCGATCGTGCAACTTTGATCCCCACTGCCTAAATGGCCGATGGAATTGACGATCCAAGTGTTGTCAGCATTCAAGCGCCAACCATTTTTCAACTGGAAGGTCTTGGCGCCGGCGGAGACGCCCCACTGCTGGTCAGATTCGACATTGGCCATCAGTTTTTTAATATAGGCCTTAGATTTGGTCGACAAATAATCACCGGTATAAAAAATTTGATTCAGCAAGGTCAACTGGTCGCTGGCAGTCGTGGTGGTTGCCGCCCAGCCAGTCGTCCCCGCCGCTGAACCAGTCATTTTCAAATTCGTGAATAACGTCGTCACCCCAGAACTGGCGCCAATATCATCATACAAAGCTGTTGCCGCATCATTATCACTATTTTCGATCGCGCGAGTGGCTTCATCTGCTTGGATGGTCGTTAATGTCGTCTTACCGGCTTGCGCTTGATGTAGCAATTGGGTCAAAAAGCCCACTTTAACGATCGACGCGGTGGTATGAACGGCACTGGTTGGGTTGTTCAAGGTGATCGTCATCTCATATTGTTTGGCATACACGGCAATACTGACTGGTGTGTCCACCTGAGCTAAAATAGTCGCCCAGCGTTTTTTCAAGTTAGCGCTGATTTGAGTGGCAGTTAGCGTTTTAGAAGTTGATGATTGACTAGTGACTTGATCGACCACTTTTGTGTGGGTGGATGGCGTGTCTGGTTTCAATTGAAATAAAGCCAACCCGATGCCGAGCACCAGCACCCCTAAAGTTGCCCAGCCGATCGGTTTAAGATGATGAGTCATGATGAGGTTTCCTTTCACACTGCAATACTTTCAGTGTGTCAGGTAAATCTATGCGCTGACGGAAAAATTACGACCGCATGCCGAAGAAAGATTGAATAATTAATGAACGCAATCATGAACACGCGCACTTGTAAATTGTGCCCACATTGCAAACCGGTCAATAACTCAACTAAAATTCCACGCTGGTCATCATCGGCTAATGTTTGTAAAAATTGAGCCACCGCGTAAAATTATGTCATTGCATTCCCTTGACCATACAAAAGTCAGGACCGTAACTCTTTCAATTCATCCTGAAAACCATTAAAGATTTACAGCGTTCACCATTAGTCGGCAATTTCAAAGCCGTAATGACGGATATGTTCTTTCAACAATTCCAAGTAGCGCGTGGCGGTTGGACTCAGCTCAATTTTCTTGTGGCGCAAATAGCCTAGCGTAATCGGATCGTCGACATCTAATGGAATGGCGACTATTTTTTCATCGTTCAAATCACTGGAAATAATGCCACTGGAGATCGTGTAACCATCTAGCCCGACCATTAAATTGAAAATCGTTGCCCGATCAGACACTTGCACATGTTTGGCATGTGGCAAGGTGCTTTGAATCTCTTCGGCAAAATAAAACGAGTTGGTGTCCCCTTGTTCATAAGATAAATAAGGATAGTCTTCAAGATCGGCTAGCGACAAATGAGATCTGGCGGTCAACGGATTATCCCGGCCGACAAAGACATGCGGTTGGGCAACAAATAGCGGTGTGAACGTCAGGTCTTTTTCAGCGATCAACCGTTTCATCACCGTTTGATTGAACCCATTCAAATAGGTCACACCGAGTTCGCTTTTGTTGGTTTGAATATCATCGAGCACGCCTTGCGTTTGGGTTTCGCGCAAGGTGAAGTTATACTCAGAGCCGCCGATTTCTTTGACCAAGGCGACAAAAGCATTCACCACAAAGGCATAATGCTGCGCCGACACCGAAAATTGTTGTTTGCGCACGGTATCTTGGCGAAAATGCTCATCTAATAAATTGACCTGATCTAATACCCCACGCCCATAGTTCAGAAATTCACGCCCCCCGTCAGTCAGCGTGATGCCTGCTTTGGAGCGATAGAATAATTGCAAGTGATATTCTTTTTCGAGTTCTTTCATCGCTTGAGACAATGAAGGTTGTGAAATAAATAAGCGTTTGGCGGCTTCATTGATCGAGCCGGTTTCGGCAATGGCTGCTAAATATTGGAGTTGTTGAATGCGCATATGATGTCCTCCGTTATAGTTATTGCCTATTATATCACCAAGTAATCCAGTATTATCTATTTTTCACTAAACTCGTTACGATGAATTCATCAATTAATTCATTCGGAGGCAATCACCTATGACTCAATCTCGTTTTCAAATCGTCGGCTCCTTATTACGCCCGGCTAGTCTACTCACCTACAAAGATCAAATCGAACACCGCGACGACATTCAATATCCGTTTTACGCCGACTTTGACGGCTATCAAGCCGAAGAAACCCGCGCCATTAAACAAGTGGTCGCCGAAGAAAAAGCCCATGGCCTCGATGTGATCACAGATGGTGAATACTCGAAATCCATGTGGCATCTGGATTTCTTGTGGGGCTTTGGTGGCATCAAACGCACGATTGCCGAACATGGTTATCGCTTTGAAGACCATGATGGCGGCGACTTTGAAACCCGCAAAGATATCGGGATTGAAATCACTGCCCCATTGTCTGGCAAAAATCATCACTTCATCGACACTTTCAAACAACTCAAAGCCCAAGCAGGCGATGCCAAAGTTAAAACCACGGTTTGGGGCGCCGCTCATGCTTACACCGAGTTATCCTTTTTCGACCACTTATACGGCGAAGGCCAAGTGTATCCCACCACTGAAGCCCTAAAAGCGGGTTTGATCCAAGCATACAAAGAATTCTTAGATGACTACAAAGCTGCTGGTGGTGAAATCGTACAATTTGACGATTGTTTGTGGGAATTATTTGCCGACGACAACGACTCGAGTTTCTTCGCCAATGGCAACGATGGGATCGAAGCGTTAGCCGATGAATTTGTCGCCATCAACAATGCGGTTTGTGATTACGGCCACAGCCTGGGTTTGAAAGTCTGGACCCATAATTGCCGTGGCAACTACGCGTCCCGCCATGCTGCTGGTGGCTCTTATGCAGCCATCGCCACCAAATTCTTAGGCAATCAACATTACGATCGCTTCTTCTTGGAATGGGATGATGAACGCGCAGGCGATTTGGCGGCTTTGAACGCCTTGAAAGCCCGCCCTGAAGTGGAAGTCGTTTTAGGCTTATTGAGCTCCAAAACTACCGCACTGGATGATGAGGATCGGGCCTTGCGCTTGTTGAACCAAGCTGCCGAGATTTTACCCAAAGATCATTTATACTTATCGCATCAATGCGGTTTTGCTTCTTGTGACGGCGGCAACGAATTATCCGCTGCCCAACAATGGGCTAAAATCGATCAAGGCCGGGCCTTGGCTGAAAAGTTCTGGAACTAAATCTTGAGGCAAACCCTGGCAGTGGCTGAAGCTCAGTTGCTGCCAGGGTTTTTGCGTGCTTTCGCCATCAATGCTCGAAATCTTGCATATTTGTAATGAGATAAAAAATAATTGAAATTAATTTATTGATTATTGTTTACGAATGCAAGCGATTAACGTATATTTAATTTAGTTGGTTTCAAGTCGATTGCGTACAGGCTTTTGACAAGCGACGAGAAATTCCTTGGGAGGGAAAAATCGATCATGACAACAACAGTTTCTTTGATGAATCTATTGATGCGCATGGCCTTGGTCGGATTTTTTAGCATTGGGTTTATTGCTTGTTTTCAGCGGGTGTATATGGCCGCTTTCGATCAAAGTCAAAGACGGGAAAGACGCCTACTCAGACGGGTTGAATTATGGCTGCTATCTAGTGGCTTAGCGTTGATCCTGCATTTTGGCGCCATGTATGCTTTAACTGGTGATACGGCTTTGTTCTTTCATAACTGGGCTTTGTTTTTGGCGACAACGCCGATCGTGTATGCAGGATTTGGTAAACTAGAAATCACGCTGCAAGCAGTGGTCATCGCCGTGCTTTGGGAATCCCATCATGCCAGTAATCTACTGGAGCCGACAACGATCATCGCAATGTTACTTTTCGCCGCAGTGCTGACCACCATGGCCCACTTCCGGATGAAACTGGTCAACCATTGGTTTTTAGGTGTCGTAGGCTCTGCGGTGCTGGCAGCTTTGTTTTGGAGCAGCGCGCCCACCCAGTCGATATTGATCACGTTAACGGCTGATCAGCGGCAATGGGCCATCGGCATGTATGCGATCATGGCTTTTGTCGTGTTTGGCTATTGGTTAAGAGCTTATGCCGACGATTTGAATAAAGCCTCATTAAAGCGATTAGTCGAATATGATGCCGGTGCCAGTGCCCAAGCTTATGCCCAATATCAAAAAGCGCTGACCTCCATGTTCAACGCCGCTTCGGTCCATCATGAACCGCTAACGCTTTTGAGTATCGATTGCGATCATTTCAAGCAGATCAATGATCGCTACGGTCACTTGGCGGCCAACGCGACTTTGATCGGGGTTTCTGACATCATTCATCAAACCCTTGAACAACAAGCTTTGACCTATCGCATCTATCAAACTGGCGGCGAAGAATTAAACATCGTTTTTCCAGGCGTTCATCCGCAAGCCGTCGTGCAAATCGCCAACCATATTCGTCAAGCCGTTAAAGACAGTGAATACACCTACGATGGTCGTAGCATGAATGGGACCGTATCGATTGGGATCACCGAACGCCATGAAGACGATCAAAGCATTGACGAATTATACAAACGTGCTGATGATGCGGTATATACCAGCAAACGCAATGGTCGCGACTTGATCACAGTCGAACACACCGTCCTCACTGACACTGCGCCAGCCGTTGAAGATTATTCGCAATATCGCTATTTCGCCCAAGGCGTCTATGATTTGAGCTTGGACGGCCAACCGCGGTATTATCATGAGTTGTTATTGCGGCATTATGATGCCGAACAACAGCGCTGGGTCTTACCCAATGATTTTGAAATTCCAGTCGCTGAAATTCCGCGGCTTTTACGCCAAGTGATCGCCGCAGATCCTTTACATAATTACAATATCAATTTAACTGCTGCGCAATTTCGGGATGTCGAAGTGGCTCGAGTGTTGACTGCCTTGGCCGAAAGCCCTGATGGCCCCACCAACTTGACCGTTGAAGTCACCGAAGTCGCCAATGCAGCGATCACTCGGCATATCAGCGCCATTTATCGCTCAGCCGGGATGAAAATTTTGATCGATGACGTCGGCTCAGACAATTCCTTTGAATTGGTACAAAATGAACTCCCTTATTTTGACGGTGTGAAGTTCGCCATGCAAAACTTGCGCCGCACCAATGACGCCGACCAAATGCACGAACGCATCGCCTTTTGGCGGCAAGTGGCCAAAAGCAACCACCTGTCATTCATCTTGGAAGGCGTCGAAACCCAAGCAGACTTAGAATTAGCGCAAACGCTTGGCATCCAATTTGTCCAAGGCTACTTCTTTGATAAACCGGAAAACTTAGTGCCCGCTATAGCCTAAAAAATTGCCTCGATGATCGATCAGATCACCGAGGCAATTTTTTTAGTCAAACGTCACATTCACCCAATCAAAAAATAACTGGGGCCAACTAGCGGCATGCGGCACCCCAGCATCTTCATTGACCCAATCGGTCCCTAAACTCATGCCATGGCGACCATGCGGGAATAAATGAAATTCCACCACTACGCCGGCTTGTTGCAAAGCTTCCACAAATAACAAACTATTCATCGCCGGCACCGTTTGATCATCAGCAGTGGTCCAAATAAACGTCGGTGGGGTTTGTGAGGTCACGAGATTTTCCAAACTTTGCGTCGTGGCCTCCCCTGCTCCTAACAAGTTGGTAAACGAATCGCGATGCGCAAAGCGGCCGCCAGTGATCACAGGATATGCTAATAAAAGTCCATCTGGCCGAATCACCGCCGCATCATAATCTGCCAGCACCGCTTGATCATATTGGGTGCCAAGTGATGCCGCCAAGTGCCCGCCAGCAGAAAAGCCGCAAACCAAAATCTGCGTCAACTGCCACTCGTCAGCATGGGCGCGCACGACTCTCATCGCTTCTGCCAATTGCCGCAACGCTGCAGGATAGCGCACTGGCGCCACTGCATAATCCAGTACAAATGCCGCCATGCCTTGCGCAGCAAAGGTCAAAGCGATCGGTTCACTTTCGCGTGGGGAAACAAACGCATAACCGCCACCAGGACAAATGATCACAGCCCGCCGCGGTTTGGGTTGGACCAAATCTGGCAGATAGGCGGTCAACGTCGCAGCTGGGGCATTTTGAGGATGAAGTGGCAGTGAAATAATTTGCATGATTGCGCCTCCAAAATAAACTAATTTCAATGTACGCCAAATCGCGGTCTTTGTAAATTTTAAAGTTTATTCAGGCAATTTACGGCATTTTAAGCGTTTTGTCCGTTTGTTTTGCAATTTTATGCGTTACAATAGTTTGGTAATCGTAATCAACAAGGAGGTCCCCCAATATGGCTTATCAAACGATCAACCCTTATACCAACGAAGTGCTCAAAACTTTTCCGAATGCCACCGATGCCGAATTAGAGTCGGCTTTACAAACTGGTGACGCCCTTTATCACACTTGGCGCAATGAAGCCCCTGAAAGCCGGCAACCTGTTTTACATCAATTAGCTGACTTGATGCGCCAACAAAAACGTGAACTTGCCACCATCATCACTAAAGAAATGGGCAAATTATTACCTGAAGCAGAAGCCGAAGTAGACTTGTGTGCGGATATTGCCGAATATTATGCCCAACATGGCGCCGAATTCTTGAAACGAACCCCATTAACCACTGAGCTCGGCGATGCTTATTACGTCAAGCAAGCCATGGGCGTATTAGTGATGGTGGAACCTTGGAACTTCCCTTATTATCAAATCATGCGGGTGTTTGCGCCAAACTATGTCGTCGGCAACCCGATGATCTTAAAACACGCCTCAAGCACCCCTGCTTGTGCCCAAGCCTT
>CAKRHU010000077.1 GCA_934339215.1 uncultured Lacticaseibacillus sp. | reverse complement strand
AGTTTGAACTTATTGGAACGCCCAGAATCAGGCGTACTGCATTTAGAAGATCTCACCATCGACTATGCGCAACCGATCAGCTCTAAAACCACCTTAGCCGCGCGCCAAGTCACGGAAATGGTGTTTCAAAGTTTCAACTTGTTCCCGCATTTGACGGTGTTGAAAAACATCATCGAAGGGCCCGTCCATGTGTTGAAAACCCCTAAGGCTGACGCAGAAAAAGAAGCCCGCGAGCTGCTTCAACAAGTTGGCTTAGCTGACAAAGCTGACAGCTATCCTGCCCAACTTTCTGGCGGGCAAGCCCAACGTGTGGCTATCGCCCGCAGCTTGGCGATGCATCCGCGCTACATTCTACTCGATGAACCAACTTCAGCTTTGGATCCAGAACTGGAACTGGAAGTGTTGAAAGTCTTGTTGAAGATCCATGACGAGAATCAATCGATGATCATCGTCACGCACAACATGTCTTTTGCCAAGCAAGTCGCCAACAAGATTTTATTTTTGGAACATGGCAAAATGCGCTACGACGGACCGACGGCAGGCTTTTTCAATTCAGATGACGCCCGGATCCAAGCATTCTTAGCTTCAATGACGTTTACGCTGTAGGAGGCGTTTTATGAAAAAATTTCGGGGACTACTTTTAGGGGCAGCGGTTTTGCTCAGCACTGTTGCCTTGGCTGCTTGTGGCAGTAGCAAAACCACGACTAAATCAAACACTTATCAATCCGAGCTGATCACCAAAAAGACTTTAACGGTCGGTACGGAAGGTGAATATAAGCCTTATGCCTACCGTGACAACGGTAAAATGACCGGCTTTGAAGTGGAATTAGCCAAAGCAGTTGGCAAAAAACTCAACTTAAAGGTCAAAATTGTCCCAACCAAATGGGATTCATTGATCGCTGGCGTCGGCTCTGGTCGCTTTGATTTAGCGATGGATAACATCACCGCCACTGCCGCGCGCAAGAAGCAGTACAACTTCTCCAGTACTTATGTTTACTCGCCTTATATCTTAGTCACCAAGGCAGGATCATCAGTCACTGCCTCAACGCTGAAAGGCAAGACTTTAGCAGAAGGCACTGGGACCGATAACGAAGCAGTCGCTAAGAAACTCGGCGCCAAAACCGTGCCGAACTCGAACTTCACTGCTGTGGTTGGGACCATTTTAAACGGTCGCGTTGATGGTTCGATCAACTCGGTATCCGCTTGGAAGGATTACCAGAAGTCCAACTCGACCAAAGGCCTGCAAGCCAAGCAACTCGATTCAAGTGTTGCCGCCCCGGCAGAATCTGCGGCTTTGTTGAGCAAGAAGTCCCCGAAACTCCAAAAAGCCGTCAACAAGGCGCTTACGCAACTGCGCAAAGATGGTACGTTGAAGAAACTTTCCGTGAAATATCTCGGCTCTGATGTGACTGAGAAACCATAATTGTTGAAACCGAGTCGTGCGCATCCGACTCGGTTTTTGCGTGTTACAATAAACCTATCGATTAAAAAGGAGTCTTTCAACATGCGCATTGAACCGATTCAAGCCAAATACATCCAAGACAGTATTCAAGTGGTCAAACAAGCTTTTGCCGCTGCCGAACACAGTGACGGTGATGAATTTCAATTGATCTCCCGGCTGCGCGACAGCAATGATTATCATTCAGAATACGACGCCATCGCGTTAAACGTTGACGATCAAGTGATCGGCCATGCCATGTTGAGCCAAGCGATGGTTGGTAACACCCCAATTTTTGTTTTAGCGCCATTAGCGGTTTTGCCAGACTTCCAAAAACAAGGCGTCGGCAGTGCCTTGATCACTTATTTGGAAGTGACTGCTGGCGAAGATATGCGCCGAGCCATCAGTATTTTAGGTGATCCTGCTTATTACGGTCGCTTCGGGTATCAGCCCGCCAGTGATTACAACATCACCCCACCCGCTGGCATCCCCGCAGAATACTTCTTGATCAAGCCGCTGTTTGAAGGCGCCTTGGCCAAAGTATCCGGCAAATTAAAGTACGCGCCTGAATTTAACCTCAATTAACGCAAAAGGCATCTCCCATTTTTTGGAGGATGCCTTTTTTATGGCGTCAAGGTTTTCAACAGGCTTTCTACTAATTCATCTGTGGCTTGATCGATATTGAAAGGATAGGTCCCATCAGGCATCATCACCACTGGTAACACGTAGCCGACAATACTGCCAGCAATGGTGCGCAACAATCGCAGTGATGACCAGTCGACCAATTCATGCGTCGCTTGAAAATGTTGAATCGCGCTGCAAAGCCTAGTGCAAATTGACCAAAAATCGCATTCACGCCAGCTTGCAACAAGTCGCTACGCACAAACACTTCTTGCGCAAACACCCGAATGACCGCGCGATTGTTGATAGCAAAGGCCAAACGGTCATGAATCACAAAGCGCAACAGGTCTTCTAAGTGTTCGAACTGCTCTGGATGCACTTCATCGATAAACTCTGAAGCCGCTTGCGGAACCACGCGGTGACTTAACGGTTCTAACAAGGCATCCAATAATTCCGTTTTAGATTTGAAATGCTTATACACTGTGCCTTCTGATACGCCGGCACGCCTGGAAATGGCTGCTGTTGAGGTGCGCTCAAAACCCTGCTCGGAAAATAAACTCAAACACGCTGATAACACTGCCTTTTGCTTATTGGATAAGTCCGCCTTTTCCAAATACGCCGCAAATAAGGTTTCGACTTGATGCACCGCCATGGCTTAAACCTTCCGATAACGGCGCATGCCGCGGACGTTCAACGCGGTCAACACCGCCAAAAACAGCAACAAGACACCGATATCTAAGCCTAAGCTGGTCAATTTCGTCCCATACATAATGATCTGCGTCATCGCATTGCCAGCATAAGTTAACGGCAAAATGTAGGAAATGTCTTTGACCCAGTTGGCCAAAGAATCCAGCGGCACGATCCCTGAGAAGAACACTTGTGGGATCACAATGATCGGAATAAACTGCATCATTTGAAATTCGGATTGGGCCATGGTCGACATTAAAATCCCAAAAGCTAATGCCACTAAGGCTAATAAGAAGTTGATCACCATCACCGCACCTAGCGTCCCAGTGATTTCAACGCCCATAAAGCTAACCGTGCATAACACGATAATCACGGTTTGAATCAAGGCTAAAATGCCGTAACTCATCATGTAACCTAAGACGATTTCACCTCGACGTACTGGCGTGGCTAACAAGCGATCCAAGGTGCCAGTGGTGCGTTCTTTAAGCAACGCCATCCCTGAAATCAAGAAGACAAAGAAGAACACGAAAAAGCCCATTAAGATCGGTACGATTTTGTTGAAAAAGCCGGTATTTTTATCCCCATAGTTGTACTTGTTGGTGATTTTGGTCGATGCTTGCTTCTTTTGCGTAGGCATCGTGAGGTTCCCAGCCGCTTGTGGGGCGACTTTTTGAATCGTGGTCGCCATTTGCGTTACCGTTTGACTCAACTTCACCGTGGTTTGTTTGAGTTGCTTGACGCCTACTTGCGCTAAAGCTGCTTTAAAACCGGCCTTCACTAATGTCGTCTTGGTCGCATCCGTATTGGCATAAGTCACCGTGTAGTGATTATCGCTAGTTTGATGCACGATGGCGTCAACTTTTTGGTCTTTCAGCGCTTGTTTCGCCGTTTTGTTAGAGGCTTTCTTTTCAACGGCAACATGCTTCACATCATTTAACGCCGAGCGAATGTTACCATCCACGCTGACTGTCGCAACAGTTACGCTAGTCGTGGCACTTTGCGTGAAAATCAGCTTCATTAAAAACATGATCAAGACTGGCGCTACAAACATCATGGCTAACGTACGCTTGTCGCGGATCAGTTCGCTGATGACCCGTCGTGCAATATAAATTGATCGCATATTATACCACCCCCTCCGCTTTCAAAAAGACTTGTTCGATGGTTTTGACGTTGTATTGCGCTTCAAGCATCCCTGGTGCGCCGTACGCCATCACTTGCCCGCCTAACAACAAAGCGACATTATCGACCAGCTCGGCTTCATCCATCACATGCGTTGTGATCAATACGCCGCGTCCCGCATCACGCAATCCGTGTAACTCTTTCCAAATCTTGCGGCGCAGTGCCGGGTCGATGCCGACAGTCGGTTCATCTAAAATCAATAATTCAGGATCACCGAGCAACGCGATCGCTAAAGATAATCGGCGCTTCATCCCGCCGGAATAACCGGAAACCGTCTTTTTCAAATCTGGGGTCAAATCAACCACTTGCGCGACATGCGCAATTTGTTCGGCCATTTGGGTTTTGTCGACGCCTTTCATCCGCCCGAAGAAACGTAAATTTTCTTCAGCGCTGAGTGCTTCATATAACGCATCATCTTGTGCCATGTAGCCGATGCGCCCAAGCAATTGCCGATTGGGCATTTTGGTGTTGAGCACTAGCGCTTGCCCACCATCTGCGACTTCCATGCCTAAAGCCGTTTTGATCACGGTGGACTTGCCGGCCCCACTAGGCCCAATCAAGCCTAAGAGCTCGCCTTTGGCCACTTGTAAAGTCACGTCTTTTAACACGGTTTCTTTCCCGAATTTTTTCTGCAGATGTTTTAAATCGATCAATAAGTCTACCATTTTGAATGCCGCCTCTCTCGGTGAGCTATTACTCACTTGCAGAACTAAGTGTAAGTCGCTTGTAAGTGAGTGTCAACTCATTTTTATTTTTGAGCAAAAAAAACTAGCTCACCACTTGGCGAACTAGTTTAATTTCTTGGTTCGATCACTTGAAATTGATGATGGAGATAAATGAGCAACCCGCACAAGGCGACGGCTATGATTAACGGCCATACCCAATAGATTTGGGCCAACCACTGCGTCACCTGGGCACTGCGATTCGATAGCGATAACCAAACGAAAACCAAAATTAATCCTAGCCAAAACCACCAGCGATTATCATCAGTGACTTTCATTGAAGCGATGCGCGCCAGAATGCCAACCCAAGCCGCCATCATCAAGCTCAAGAGGACTAATAAAACGTTGGTTGCGAGCACCACCTGATCAATCGGACCGTGATACCCCAAATCTTGAATCAATAAGTGAGGCATCGGGGCAATCAACGACCACAAGCCTAAAATCACTGCAGTTAATAACGTACAGCCTGACCAGATCAGCATGAAATCACCGAAAATGTGTCGGCGTGAAACGCCTGTTTGCATTGCCAAATCAAAGGCCGGCTCAGTATTGAAATAGGCTAGACCCGTAAATATTGTCAACCAGATCCCGATCGGCATCGGGCCAAAATTTGCCTGAAACCCAACCATCCGAAATACCAATACACTTATCAGCCAAAGTGCGATCATGCCTGCCCAAAAACACACGAGTGGCAAGCCGATGCCTTTTAATAAGCGGCGGAAAATCACTTGATTTTTCATTAGCGCCTCCTGATTTGTTCCGGGGCATCGAGGTGTTGGTAAACCAAATAATGCGCAAGAGCCAACAATCCCGTCAATCCTGACAAACTTACCAACCACACCCAAGAATGATTCAACACCCCAGGCCACAACTGCTGCGCCCCGAACACCCCGACAAAGCCAATGACCACCAACGTTGGCATGACCGTGATGATTGCTACCAAAGTTATCGGTACAATCACCTTAGTTGGCAAGTAGATAAAACTCGCCCCAGCCAAACTACCGATTACCACACAAACTAAGCTGACTAAAGTTAAAAAGAAAAATGAACTGATCATCCCACCAACTTGCATGAAGTGCGGGAAATTCGTCATTTGATTGGTTAATTTCAAAGGACTGTTCACTAAAATCCGTTGAGCAATCAAAGCAAATGCACTAAATCCTAAGGCAATCACGATGCCATGCGTCCATTGCGTCAAAATCATGGTTTTGCGACTGGTCCCAGTAGCAAACCCGACGCCTAACACTTGTTGACACATCATGAGACCAGCGACCCAACCTAACAACATGGCCAACATTACCCAGCTGACGGTGATTTTTTCGGTTGGATCTTCCCATAACGGAAAGGCAATCTCTACAACCAATAATGCGAGGGCTGCGGCACCACAAGACAGTAGCGTTGATGGCGCGGTCGCTTTTAATAATCGGCTATATTTCATCTCGGCCACCAGGCTTTCTCGTCACCTCAATAAACAAGCGCTGTAAGTTCATCCCATCAAGGCTCACCCCCGCTGGTAACGGACGTTCCAACGGCGTCTGCAAACAATAAGCGGTCATCATCCCGCCAAGGCGCGTGGTATGTAAAACAGGTACGCCTTGCAAATAATCTTGTACTAACGCCGCTGGCCCTGATATCTGCCGGCCACGCTGTTGCAAAACTTCCACGTCTTCGTCTAACGAGACTTTTCCATCTGCGATCACAAACACATGATTCAATAACCCAGACACTTCTTCAATCAAATGCGTCGCGATCACAAAAGTCCGTGGTTTTGAGGAGAACGTCTCGGCTAATTCTTGATAAAACAATTCACGATGATTGGCATCTAATCCTAATACAGGTTCATCCAAGAAAATAAAGTCACAAGGCACGCACAACGCAATGATCAAGTTGGCAATGGTTTGATAACCAGTCGACAACTTCCGCAATTTACTATGCGTATCCAACTCAAAAGCTTCCGCCAAGTGCTCGGCATACGCATCATCAAAATCGCCATACATGGTTTTGATCAACTTGAAAAGTTTGAAGACTTTTTCTTCTTGCGGCAATAGCTTGGCGGTACTCATCAAGTAAATACGATTTTGCGCGTGTTCATTTTCAAATACAGACTCACCATCTAAGGTCACCGTACCAACTTTGATGCGCGTGCGGTTGGCAATGATACGCATTAACGTGCTTTTCCCGACACCGTTGCGTCCAAGCAAGCCGTAGATTTGATTGGGCTGTATCGTCAAGTTGACGGCTTTTAACACCGGCGTTTGATGATATTTTTTTTGCACCCCAGAAATTGTGATCGTACTCATTTGTCCCACCCCTTATCGATTGCTGCAAGCAGCGCCTGTTTATCCATCCCCAACGCTTTAGCCGCTTGGATCACTGGTTTTAACGTGTCGCCAAAATCAGCGATAGCCAATTGTTGCAGTTTCGCCGTCGCCCCGTCGCACACGAACATCCCGATCCCGCGCTTTTTTTTGATCAATCCCGCATCCACCAGCACATTCATCCCTTTCAAGACTGTGGCGGGGTTGAGTTGATACTGCCGCGCCATGGCAGTCGTCGACGGCACTTGCTCATTATCTTTGAACGCCCCGCTTAAAATGCCGGCTTGGAGTTGCTCGGCAACTTGTTGAAACAAGGGCACCACACTATCGGCATCAAAATGCATCGGTTCACCTCCATCGGTTAGTTG
>CAKRHU010000076.1 GCA_934339215.1 uncultured Lacticaseibacillus sp. | reverse complement strand
AGTCCGTACCATAAGTGAGGCGGTTAATTAGCCTTAGTGTAGCGGCGTTTTAGAGATATTTTAACAACCTCTTCAGGCAGTTTGTTATTTGTGATATGGGCGGCGTATCATAAGTGACGTGAAGGCGCTGGTATGGCTAGATAGTCATGCTAGAGAGACTAGCGTGACTCAGGACAGGTAGAGACTTACCCTTAGGAGGTCAACCATGTTTGAGCAGACATTGCGGCAGACACGACAGGCACAAGGCATGACCCAACAAGAATTAGCAGAGCGATTATTTGTTTCTAGGCAGACCGTTTCGAGCTGGGAGACCGGTCGAAACTTGCCTAACCTTGAGACGCTAGCTCGGTTAGCTGAACTGTTGGGGGTCTCGACGGATTACCTGCTGGGACGACAGACAGAACCAGAGCGGCGGACACGCATGCAGTGGGTGCCGACCGTACTTATCGTTTTGGTCATTGTCCGCTTGGTGATTGCCTAGACTGCCGCGGTGCTTTGGCTATCCGATGTGATGATTGTGGCAGTACTTGTATTGATTGCGTATGAGCACTTCAGCAGTCGAGTGAAGCCTGCGTTATATCGGGCGTGCCTGTTAGGCCTAGTTTTGATTGGCTCAGCATGGGGGCAAATCTTTGGGATGACGCTGGGAAACCAGCTGGCGTATGTGGCTTCCGGGTCACTATTGGTAAGTGAGGCGACGTGGCTGTATGTCCAAGCGTTCTTCCCAGCAAGGAGTGGTCTCATGAAGAACAAGCTGTGGTGGACCATCAATGGGGTCTTGGGGTTTCTGTTTGCTAGTGGCGTGATATGGATTCTCCTTCGGCGCGTTGATGGGTCTGGACATGTTGAAGATATGGCGTCGAGACTCTTGGCGCTAGGTGTGATGGGTGTATTGTTTGCCTGTTTCGTCATTGTTGAGTTGGTCGTGTATTTTACAATGCAATGGATACGGCGTGCATCACATTAGAATATTGCCCGGGAAATGTCGTTGCCAAGAAACTTTGGCAGCGACTTTTTGCCAATTTCAGAGGATTACGGCTGTCGTAAGAAGTTTGGGTTTAACGATGCAAGCAGAATTCAGATGGTAGCTCGACTTTACCGGCTTGTCCATTGATCAGCGCGGCCATCGCTTGTTGACCGAGGCTTTCGATGTGGTGATCGACTGTTGGTAGATTTAACAACTGACCCGATAGTTGGCGATCTTGGCCGATGATGACAGGGGCCTTTTGCTGATGTTCGCAAAACCACTCACTGATTCCGGCGCCGACGTCATCACTAGATGTCAGCACCGCATCAACTTGAGCGCGAAAGAGCTGCTTGGCATTAGCGTAGCCTTGTGCAAAAGTCATAATGCCTGATAATTCAGTAAATGGTGGTCGGGCGAAGACTTGGCGATAAGCTTGTCGTATCGCTTGACTAGTGGCAGACACGGTTACCGATCGGCCGAGCACTAACCCGATGCGCTTAAGTTGTTGCGCATGACACCAATTAAAGGCTGAAATATAACTGTTGATACGCTCAGGATATACAGCTGGGATGGAAATATTATGTGGATCTTGGCAAACGACGATGGGGCCAAAGGCGAGCGCTTCTACAATTTCGCTCAAGGGTAATTCGTGTGAAGAAAAAATTAAGCCATCAACAGTGTGATTACGTAAGGCATGCAAGAATTGGTGCTCGGCGGCTTGATCATAACCAGATTGTAGTAGTATCACTTGATGTTGATGCGCTTGCGCATATTGCGCCGCCCCTTTTAACAAGGTGTTGTACATGGGTTGCTCGATATCAGGGACGACGATACCGATGGTTTTCATTGACCCCACACTTAGCGCTTGGGCCATATGGTTTGGCACGTAGCCCGTGGCTTTGATTGCGCGCATGACGGCATGGCGTGCTGGTTGAGAAACATAGCGTGCATCATTAAGGACTCGTGATACCGTACCGACGGAATATCCGGATAGCTTAGCGATGTCGTGAATGTTAGTCATGCGATCACCTTAAAATGGCGCAGGGCTTTCACGATCCCTCCATCATCAAAGTTTGCGGTCACGTAGTCTGCGTTTGCTTGGACGGTTGCATTGGCATTGCCCATCGCGATCCCATAGGTGGCAGCTTGAAGCATTGCAATATCATTGTGCCCATCACCGAATGCATATACGGGTAATTTCGAATTGCCTAATGTCGTCAATAAGGTTGAAATTCCAGAAGCCTTGTTGGTACCACTGGCGACAACATCCATGCAAACATCAGAATCACGGTAAAATGTAAGTTGGTCAAATGTTGTGCGTAGCGCTTGTTCCTGAGCGCGATCAGCTGCATCCATCCCTAAAAATGGTAACACCTTGGTGATGGCACGACCTTGATAAAACGTGGGATCAATGCGTGGTGTATGGCGATGGATACGGCTATAATTAGTTTCAACTAGTGAATTGATCAAATTGATGGCAATGCCATCGTGATCAGAAAATGCCATCGGGGTTTGATGCGCATCTGCCCACTGAGCGAGTTGGGCTAACAGATCTGGTGCGATGGCGTGTTCAAGTAATTGTTGCCCCTTTGAATAAACGTCAGCGCCGTTGGCTGAGATGATCGTATCAAATTGTCCAGCATCGATCACATCTTGAATTTCAAAGCGATCGCGACCAGTGGCGATCACTGGGAAGACTGCTGCTTCTCGCAAAGCTTTTAAAGCGGCAAGATTTTCCGTGGAAATCTGCTTTTCTGTGTTCAATAAAGTATTATCAAGATCAAAAACCGCGATTGCGCGATACATGAGATCAGCTCCTTTTCGATAACGCTATCATACACTGTTGAACGCGTTCCAGGTCAAGCCTTTTTGGAGAGAATGAAGAAGGAAAAGATTATGGAAATTACCTTTATTAACCTGAATTATTCATGAAGCAAGATTTGCTATAAATTCATCGCGCACAAATCCGGTATGTAACAAATTAGTTCCGGGTCACCGCCATCTACCGATACGTCTACTTTTTAGCCACGCAAATTATGCCACCCGTGATTGCGGAATGGCCTCAGACCTATTCAGTTGTCTCGATCAAAGTTCCAGTGCCTGGATCGCCGTCAACAGCAACCAGAACCAATTTGCATAAACGTATTGTGCGCTCAAATGAATAATGAGCTTGTGCGCGTGCCGTGTGATCCGCCCAGCGGTGTGAAACAATGCCAAGCGTAGACCATTGATCGTCATGCGAGTGTCTTCAGGCACAAATAATTGCTTGAACATTTGAATCAGGTTGTACGCGGCGCCACTGATCAATGCTCTGGCTGCGTTGCATACGAACTTAGAACTATCTGTTTGATCAAAGCCAAAGCCGTTTTTCAGTTCTTTGATGTCGTTTTCGACATTACCTCGTGCTTGGTAGAAAGGAAAAAGTCGCTCGGCTTCGGTCGCCTCAAGGTTGGTCACAATGAAGGTATGATTCCAAAAAGCCAGTTCACCAGCCACGTGTTGGAACGGACAATAACGCGGTAGGCGCGTTTCCAGGTCGTCGGTTGGTAACTGAGTTCATGGTAAACCGATACTGAATCGCCAGTATCAAGCATGGTGTCGTTAACTTTGGCATCTGCCAAGCGACCAAGTTTTTTTATTGGCCTTGAGGCGCACGATAAAGCCATAGCGACGCTCATCACACGCGGCATAAAAATCGGGTGAAGCAAATCCAGAATCCCCCCGCACGATCACTTCTGCGTGGTTTCGTAATTGTGCCAAGTGGTTGAAGGTTCGCTCAAGAAATTGATCCGCATCTTTACCAGTATAAGTGTTGCCAGGGCGCAGTAAATCATCCAGCAACAAGCCAGTCGAATCGTCAAATACCACTTGTGGATGGTAACCGTATGCCATGTAGTGGGCATTGAAGGTCGCATCTTCTTGTCGACCGTATGTATCAGAAGGCGTCGAGTCGATGTCTAAAGCAAATTGACGTTGGAGACAATGGTTGAAGTAAGCGCAAGCAATCTGCCAAAGTAATTCACGCAATTGAAGGAGATTCTCTGTGGATACATTGGCAAAAAAACGTGAAAGCGATGGCTGTGAGACGAACTGATCCGACATTAGTACCTGAAACGCAGGGTCTGATCTCAAGGTATTGGCGGCATTGTCATGGAAATAACCAGCAATGTTCATCAACAATTTCTGGGTGAGTGTGTCACGATAATCATGAGCTATCCGAGTGCGGGTGTCGTTGAAGTGGACAGTAGCCCTTAATAGTGCATCAAACTTGATCTTGTGCAGAAATTCAACCATTAGGGTCATGCCAGCGTCGCTAGAAAGATCGCTGCCGTCGTTAGAAATTTGAACATGAGTATTGCATTGAAGTTGAACCGTGTGTAATGTGGACATTGTGTTAAGCTTTCCTTGTATAGTTTGGTTTGGCGATTAAACAATACCACAAAGGCTCACCCAGTGGGTGAAAAACACAAGCGGCGCAACCTCATGTAAATCATGAAGTTGCGCCGTACTTTTGTTTGTTCATGAATATAATTCAGGGTAAAGCAACTTAATAAATACATGCCAACGGATAATCAACCAAGATTGTTAATAACACTCTAAGGTGATATTTCCCGGGAAATGGTCCGTAATGCTATGTTGCGACATGAAATCGATACCATGATAACATAGTCGTGGCATAATGGGCCTGGATGTGGTTGATATGTTGATTGGGAAAAGCTTGCAGCGCAACGTATCGCTTTGGATTGGACGCAGCAAGAGTTGGCAGATAAATTATTTGTTACGCGGCAGACGATATCAAAGTGGGAATTAGATAAAAGCCAACCGGATCTGGATGATTTAGCGTTGTTGTGCCAACTGCTCCATTTGGATGTTGGAAAAGTATTGAAGACGTCTCAGCTCAACGATGGTAGTGCAGAGGAATTGCTTGCCGCACCAGCAATCACAGCGATTAAGCCGGTCGCTACCTCGCGCCCGTTTTATGTGCGCGCACATCTCAATGGTTGTGAGTATCCTCAACCTGTCCAGTGGGGGAAGCAGTGGCTTAAACAAATCGATCAAACTCGGTTTGTGATTGGCGAGGCAGAGTTCGGTCAACAATTGATCTTGAAGGATGAAAAAGGACAACAATTGGTAGCAATCGATCCGAATCAGGCGCATTTGACGGTTGCTTTACTGCGCTCGATGCGGATGAATACGCGGTATCAAGTCTTGCTCAGTGTTCATGTCGGTTCGGATACGTATCGGTTGTTGATCTACTCCTTGCTGGTGGTGCCTGAGTTAAGCGATTGGTTGTTGGCGCACGTACCGCACTTTAGTGATCCGATGCAATTGACTGCACATCGTGATACTATCAATTGGCGACAATTGTCTATAAGCGATTTTGAAAAATTGGCGGCTAATACGCCATATCTGTTGCTGTATCAAAATAATGGTTCACCGAGTTGGACATGAGCAACGTTTGGAGAGATGAGAACTGTCATTGTCGCTGAATAGAAACGTTGATAACAGATGCAAGTAGTTGAAATGTTCTCTGACGATGACAGGACATTGATCGTTTCTTTTGTGGAACGTGCATGATATAATAAAGGCATAGAAAAAGACGTCATGCGTCAACATGTCGTCCGTGCAGACCGTTAAACCTCTGCCACGAAGTTTACTGACGGTCTTTTTGATTGCCAACGATTGCTTGAATGATGACGACTACCAAACCGATGAGTGTTAGGACGAACCCGCCAAACATCAACATGAGAGTCAATGCATCTGCAACTGTTACCAAAAGGCGCCTCCTTTCCATAGAGTTTGGTCATTGTGCATAAGCACCACCTCGCAAAGGATCAGATTTACCAACCGTTTTTCAACTTTCTGCCTAAATATTGTATCATGACAGGGCGGCTGGAACATGATATGCGTATGATGGTTTACTAAAAAGGGCGTGGCAAACCGCAGGGATGAATGATACAGGAGCCCGTATCACAAGTAATGCGGTTAATTAGCCTGATTGAATCAGTATTTGAGAAGAGGCAGGTTATGCAAATTACATTGATTAAAGCATCTGTCGAAGATATGCCTGTAATCGTTCATTCCGGATATCATGATGCGAATGGCCCTTATGCATAAACAGTTAGTGCGAGAAAAACAAAGCCAAGCACTAAAAACAACGAGCTCAAATTGTGCCCCCTTTATCTATCCCCAATCCCGGTGAAAACAATGCGCAATATCAGGAATTACAGGCGCGACTATTTGCTTCTTCAGCAATGCAAGTCATTAAGTGGTGGTTTGAAATTAGTCCTACCACTCCCGTTACTGAAGTTTCCAAAATCATCGCTGCTTGCTTAACTTCGGGAACATACGTGGCTTTTAACGCGCCGACTCATCAAACCGACTGATCTTAATAGACAGGCATGATTACTAAACATACCTTACTGATTTACGAAAAAGTCTGAGACATCTGTGACTGTTAAACTAAAGTGAGCCTTTGGGGCTCAAATTAACTTGACGGCCACAACAGAGGTCCCAGACTTTCTTTTAATAAGTCAGCAGATCACAACATCATCACTTTTTAAACTAAAATAGTCCTTACAAAATTATACAGTCTACTGTACAATAGTCTCGCGAGGTGAGCAGATGAATAAAGACGATATGATTTCACGACAACTGTTACAATTAGCTCGCAGAATTAAGCAGCGACGAAATCTACACATTAAGAATTTAAATTTAACGACAGAGCAAGGGGATGCCTTAAGGTACTTTACAGAACATCCTCATCAAACAGTCGCGATGTTTAAGGACTATCAAGGCATTACTCACCAAACTGCCCGAGTGATTGTCCAGCACATGGTAACTGCAGGGGTCGTTACACTAGTGCCCAACCCTGACGACGGCCGCTCAAAGCTAGTTGTGGTGACTTCGCTAGGCCTAACCAAATATGACCAACTTGATAAGCATGGCTTACTAACCAGCAAAGAACTCTTCGCTGGTTTTACACCGGAAGAACAACAACAATTTCTTACATTGGCCCAACGCGCTAATGCCAACTTAGAAAGGAAATGATATGGCGTGCACACACGCTTATATACCAAAGATGTTACCTTAGTTTTAGTCGCTAGTTTCTTTTATTTAATGGGGCCAATGTTGATTAATCCAATCATTGCTGGGTTTTCGGCTAATATCGGTGCTACTAGTATTTTATCTGGTGTCATAGCCGGCGCAATGAACTTGACCGCGCTAGTCTTGCGGCCATTAGCTGGAAACTTAACCGATCATGTTTCCAAATACGCCCTCACTCTAAGCGGCGGCATCTTGCTTTTGCTGTCGAGCTTAGGCTATACGTTGACAACGAACATAGCGTTAATTCTGATTTCTCGAGTGATTAGCGGCGTTGGCTATACG
>CAKRHU010000075.1 GCA_934339215.1 uncultured Lacticaseibacillus sp. | reverse complement strand
GATCAAGCCAGCCTTGGTGACCCGGCCTTTGATTTATCCGTGGTGTTGATCAATTATGTCCCTCGCGCGCAATGGGGGACTTGGCTTGAAGCATACGGTACGCATTTAACCGCTGACCTGCTGGCGCGGATCATGTGGTATGGTCAATTGCATCTATTAGAAGCTGTGCGGTCTGGCTACAACCAACAACGCTACACGGAAATGAATCAAGCTTTGATCCGCCTGCAAGCGCTGGTGGATGAGAAAGATTAAATTGATAAGACCCGGCGGTATCCGCCGGATTTTTTATGGGAACGACTTAACTTATTGGAGGAACTATGCGTTTACGAAACAAACCTTGGGCGAGTCCTTTGATCGCTGAACATCCTGAATTCATTATGACCAAACCCGTCGACATGCAAGGCAAGTGGCAAAGTCGCTTTGACCAAGCGCGGCCGCTGTATTTAGAAGTCGGTTCTGGCAAAGGCCAATTTATCGTGAATATGGCCCAACAGCATCCAGATCAAAACTTCATTGCCTTGGAAATTCAAGAAGTGGCGATCGCATATATTTTGCGCAAACAAGTGGAATTGCAATTGCCGAACCTACAATTGATCTTGGGCGATGGCGCGGATCTCACCGATTACTTTGAACCAGAAGAAGTGACTGGCGTGTTCTTGAACTTCTCTGATCCATGGCCCAAAACCAAGCACGAAAAACGTCGCTTGACTTACAAGACCTTCCTTGATCAATACAAGGCGATCATGAAGCGCGGCGGCGTTTTACAATTTAAAACCGATAATTTAGGCTTCTTCCAATTTTCATTGGTCAGCATGAACAATTACGGCATGCATTTTGATTTGGTGTCGTTAGACTTGCATCATGATGACCGCGTGGTTGGCAACGTTGAAACTGAATACGAGCATAAATTTGCGTCAAAAGGTGGGTTGATCTACCAACTCACGGCCCGCTTCGACGTTTTGGCGTGACCAATGTAACACGGTGCCGTTTTCAGCCACGGTAAAGGTGTACATCACGTCATCGATGATCAATCCGCCTTTATAAGCCGTCATGTACACGTCTCCTGCGGCAGCTTGATGCGGCTGGTGTTCGATGAAGCCGCCAGAGACGGTGCCACCGTGTGACATGCGTTTGACCAGCTGGGCGTAGCGATGTTTGGGCAGCCAAGTGTGATAATAGTAGTGATGTCCCCAAGCGCTGATGGCGCCAGCGGCAAGCAGCGTTGAAATTGTGGTCGCAGTATTTTTCTTCATAAGCGATCCTCCATGGCTTAAATATACCGCGGAATTCATAGGTTGCCAAACCCAGAACAGTTATGTATAATGTGCTTATCTAATGTAAGTGAAAGGATGTTGTCTTATGAAAGTATTTGACTCAGACGATCAGATCCGCCAAGCCGTTAAAGGCGCTGGCAAACAAATGTTGTTCTTTACTGCAGGCTGGTGCCCAGATTGCGCCTTCATCAAGCCAGAAATGCCAGCCATTGAAGCTGAATATCCTGACTTTGACTTCATCCAAGTTGACCGCGATGCAAACATCGAAGTCGCGCAAGACTACGGTGTGATGGGCATCCCAAGTTTCATCGCCATTGAAAATGGGAAAGAAATCGGCCGCTTCGTCAACAAAGATCGCAAAACCAAACAAGAAGTCGAAAGCTTCATCAATGGTTTGCCTGCTTAGTCACTGAAAGGAATTTCAATTGTTAGTCACCACTTATAATCCCAAAGCTTTAGGCGATGTCCTCATCGCAGTTGTCGGCCCAGATGATCCCAACCAAACAAGCCAACAAGTTGGCAACATCGTTGGTATTTACAATGCCAAAGGTGAAGCCACTGGGTTCAACTTCTTCAACATTCACAATTTGTTGCCGGAACTTGTTGGTAATGGTCAAGTGAACTTGGCCTCAGCTGACTTAAAGACTTTGAACGCTGCCATTGCTGATGCTGGTTTAAACGGGGCATTGCCTTTGGAAGATCCAGCGCGCATCGTCATCGGTAAAATTGTTGAATTCGCTGCGCATCCAGCTTCTGATCACCTGCATGTGACCAAAGTAGATCTCGGCGCAGAAGGCATCAAGCAAATCGTTTGTGGCGCGCCTAACGCTGAACTCGGCCAAACGGTTGTCGCTGCTTTACCTGGGGCGATGATGCCAGATGGCAAGTTGATTTGGCCTGGGGTCTTGCGTGGCGTTGATTCTTATGGCATGTTATGTGCCGCACGGGAATTGGCTTTGCCGAATGCCCCACAAAAGCGTGGCATTTTGATCATGCCTGATGATTTGGCTGCGGGCCAACCCTTTGATTTCGATCAAGCCGCTGCAGTGGTTGCCGCGCAAAACTAAATGAAATTTCTTCACCGTGAACTTCTAAAGGTTCACGGTTTTTTTGTGTAATTGGCGGAGTGGCGGCCTGTATATGGTAAAATAGAGGCTATTGAGTAATCGGAAGGGATGAAATTCATGGCGCATTATGATGGCCCGCCATTTTTACGCGGCGATGCAGAAAAACCTGCTGAAAAATATCCATTACCACCTAAACCTGAGCGCCAAGCACCAAAACCAATGCCGGTGACGTCAAAGCCGAAACCAGTGGCTAAAACTGAACCAGATATCGGTCGGCATTCTGTTGATCCACTCGCAGCATTGAGTACCCCGAAATCTTTTGTACGGCGCGATGTCAAGCGACCACAAATCGATTATCGGGTGATTTTGGCCGATATGACGCGCGACGATGATCAAGTTTACTTGTTTACTTCAGATGACGACACTGATTTTCAGGAACCAGTTGATGAAGTTCTACAAACACCAACTTCTGAACCGGACGATCAACGGACCTTGGTTGACGAAGCGCGGGACGAGACTGAACCTGTTGCTTCAGAATCTGACGTCGATCAACCAAATGACGAATTGGATGCACAAGTAAGTGAAGCTTCAACCAATGAGGTCGGCGAATCAGGCCAAACGCCTTTATCAGCGGTTGAAGATGGACAAGACCGGCAAACTGAGTCGACCAACTTGGCGCCTCAAGTAAATGAAGCTGATGTTGCACATTCTCAATCGATAGCTGAGCACAGTGAAGCCGAAGCTGATTCATCACCAGTTGACGGAAATGACGATCAAGCTTCCAAACCGGAACCCCCTGCAGAATTGGGAGATGATCAGGCGGTTGAGACGAACGCGATTGAAGATACCAAAGTACAAGCAACACCTGAATCAGCGCGACCAGTTGAAACTCACACCAGTTCAGCCGAAACCAAAACGCATGTGACGAAACCGACTCCGACGAAACTAATTCCCAGTCAAGTCGATCCGCTGAAAGCCGCGCAACAAGCCCAACTTGAAGCGGCTTTGGCTAAACAGAAGAAAACAGTTTACGCCAATTGGCGACCGATTCAATTGCCAAAGCGCAATGATTTGCACAGCGCGGTAGGGGACTACAAAGCCCGGCATAAAGACTTACCAAAACCCGTCGCGCAAGTGCGAGCAGATCAAGCGCAAGCCAAAGCGGTTCAACCTGTGTCAGTTCAAGGCAAATCAGAGACTGCAGCCCCCACGCCTGAACCAGAACCAACCAGACCTGAAGTAAGTGCACACAAGGTTGACACGCAACCGACTGAGTCAAAGCCTGATTTCAATCCTGATACCATCGCCTTGCATTCAGAACCAGCCAAACCGCAAGCACCATACGTCTTCCCACCACTGGACTTATTACCAAAGCCGGTGATCACCACAAGCGAGGCTCAAAATGATTGGGTTGAAGCGCAATCACAACGTTTGGATGAAACCCTAGAAGCCTTTCATGTTGGCGCGCATGTGGTGGCCCATACTATCGGGCCGACAGTCACGCAATTTCAAGTGTCGCTAGATGCAGGCGTCAAGGTCAACAAAATCACCAATTTAAATGATGATTTGAAGTTGGCTCTAGCGGCGAAGGATATTCGGATCGAGGCGCCGATTCCAGGGAAAACCACCGTCGGCATTGAAATTCCGAATTTGCATCCACGTCCCGTGATGTTGCGGGAAGTGTTGCAATCACCAGCATTCCAAGAAGCTGAATCGCCATTGACCATCGCCTTAGGGGTCGACTTATTCGGCCAGCCAGTGGTCACCAACATTAACAAAATGCCGCATGGCTTGATCGCCGGGGCGACAGGCTCTGGTAAGTCAGTCTTCATCAACTCCTTGTTGACGTCACTGCTTTACAAAGCCACGCCTGAACAAGTGCGGCTGTTGTTGATCGATCCGAAAGCCGTGGAATTAGCAGTTTACAACAACTTGCCACATTTGGTATCGCCTGTGATTTCAGATCCTAAAGCCGCTGCGGAAGCCTTGAAGTGGGCGGTTGAAGAAATGGAAAACCGTTATCAGAAAATGGCCGCAGCTGGTGTGCGTAACTTGGCCCAGTTCAACCGCAAAGCCAAAGCGCATGGCGATTTTGGCTTAGTGTTGCCATACATCGTCATCATTATCGATGAGTTGGCGGACTTGATGATGGTCGCGGCTTCTGAAGTCCAAGACTATATCGCTCGCATTACCCAAAAGGCCCGCGCGGCCGGGATCCACTTGATCGTCGCCACCCAGCGGCCATCAGTGGATGTCATCACTGGGACCATCAAGAACAATATTCCGACTCGGATCGCCTTTATGGTGGCCAGCCAAACCGATTCGCGCACGATCATCGACGCGAATGGCGCAGAACGCTTGCTAGGACGTGGGGATATGTTGTATCTTGGTAGCGGCGCCAGTCAAGCGTTGCGTTTGCAAGGCACTTTTATTGATGAAGACATCGCAACGGTGGTGGATTTTGTCAAAAAAGAACGCCCCGCGCATTACTTGTTTCAACCAGATGGCTTGTTAGCGCAAGCTGAAGCATCAGATTCTCAAGACGAATTATTCCCGCAAGTGCTGGAATACATCGCCCAAGAAAAACATGTTTCAACGTCGAAATTGCAACGTGTCTTTTCAATTGGATACAACCGTGCAGCCAACTTGATCGATGAGTTGGAAATGCGGCATTACATCAGTCCAGCCAACGGCTCAAAACCACGAGACGTTTACTTCACCAAAGAAGATCTGGCTGACGATTAATTGACTATTAAGGGGAAAACAATGACTCAAACGTATTATTTTATTGGTATTAAAGGTTCAGGTATGTCCGCATTGGCTTTGATCTTGCATGACATGGGCAACACCGTATTAGGTTCTGATATCACCCAATACACCTTCACCCAACGCGGCTTAGCCCAAGCTGGCATTGAAATGTTGCCATTTGATCCAGATAACTTAAAGCCTGGTTATACGGTAATTTGTGGGAACTCCTTCACTGACGAGCATCCAGAAGTCGTTAAAGCCCGTGAACTCGGTTTAAAGTTCTATCGCTACCATCAATTTGTTGGGGAACTCATGAAGCCTTATACTTCCATCGGTGTGGCTGGCGCGCATGGTAAGACTTCCACCACTGGTTTGTTGGCCCATACCTTAAGCGGCATCGACAAAACTTCTTATTTGATCGGCGACGGCACTGGTAAAGGGACCCCTGATTCCAAGTTCTTCGTCTTTGAAGCAGACGAATATCGCCGGCACTTCTTGGCTTATTCCCCAGACTACTTGATCATGACCAACATCGATTTTGATCACCCAGATTACTACACCGGCATTGAAGACGTTTATTCTGCCTTCCAAACTGAAGCCGAACAAGTGCAAAAAGCGATTTTTGCTTGGGGGGATGACGCATGGTTGCGCAAGATCCACGCTGACGTGCCAGTTTATTACTACGGGACTAAAGACACTGACGACTTCATCGCCAAAAATGTGACCCGCACCACGACCGGCTCTAGCTTTGATGCTTTCCACCATAACGAATTGATCGGACATTTCCATGTGCCGTTATTCGGTGAACACAGTGTGCTCAATGCCTTGGCGGTCGTTGCTGTGGCTTACACGGAAAAGCTCGATGCTGACTTCATCGCCCGCGAACTCGCTAGCTTCTCTGGTGTAAAGCGTCGCTTCTCTGAAAAGAAAATGGCTAATGCCGTGATCATCGATGACTATGCGCACCATCCATCAGAAATCAAAGCGACTTTGGATGCTGCGCGTCAAAAGTATCCTGACCAACAAGTTGTCGCTGTCTTCCAACCGCATACTTTCTCTCGGACCATCGCTTACTTGGATGAATTTGCTGAAACGTTGAGCAAGGCGGATGCGGTATACGTGACGCCAATTTTCACCAGTGCGCGGGAAACTTCTGGCTCTGTGTCTGCTGAAGACTTACAAGCTAAGGTCACAAAGCCTGGTGCAGTCATCAAGTTAGACGATATGTCTGCCTTATTGGACTACGACAACGCGGTATTTGTCTTCATGGGTGCCGGCGATATTCAAAAGTATGAAGTTGCTTTTGAAGACTTGTTATCCCATGGCGAATTAAAATAATTTGTGACACTGGGCGATATCGGTCTTAAGTCCAACTGACAAGTTGTCAGGTTATCGCTATAATGTTTTTTAAAGCTAAGACGAAAGGAGACGATTCGATGCAAGAACGTCGTGTTGTCAATGATGCTGGACTTTCTACTTTCTTTGCGAAAGTCTACAGTACCATGGGCGGTGGGTTATTGATCACCGCTTTGATCAGTTATTTATTAGGAAATGTGTTCCAAGTCCAATATGGGAACTTCATCGCCTCTAACCGCATTCTGTATATTGTGGCCACTTTCTTACCGTTCATCTTGATGTTTATGATCTCCGGTCGCCGTGGTCAAGAATCGCCTGCTTATGCTCGGACAATGTTTGGGCTGATGGCGGCTTCCTATGGGTTTACCTTAGCCTCTGTTTGGTTGATCTATCCCGCCGCCAACATCGGGATCTCATTGGTAGTGACTGCCGTAATCTTTTTCACCATGTCATTTGTCGGTCGGACCACGAAATCCAACATGTCGATGATCAGCCGTTATTTGATCGCCGCGTTAGTCGGTGTGATCGTGTTGTCGATCATCAACATCTTCATGGGTTCAAGCATGATGGCCATGTTGATCTCTTATGCGATTTTGATCATCTTTATCATCATGACCGCAGCTGACACGCAAGCTTTGAAGCGCATCTACTTGACCGCTTCTAGCAACGGCAGTTTTGCAGTGAACACGTCAAGCTTGGCGGTACAAGGGGCTTTGATGTTGTACTTAGACTTCTTGAACTTGTTCATGGCGATCCTGCAGATCTTTGGCGTCGGCGACAATCGTTAATGAAATCCAGGCACGCTTACCAATTCGGTGGGCGTGTTTTTTTATGCCCTGAGCGCCGCCGGAGGAAATGCTTGAAAGCCTTGTGCGATCTGGCTTCACATCGCTTGACACACTTGAGCAAGGCCTATTGTTTGGGTTAA
>CAKRHU010000074.1 GCA_934339215.1 uncultured Lacticaseibacillus sp. | reverse complement strand
AAAATGTTTCCTGGTGCCGTTGAAGAAGCCTTGAGTTATGGCGCCAATACGTTGCAGTTTTACACCGGCGCCCCGCAAAATACCCGGCGCAAGCCGATCGACCAAATGAAAATTCCTGCCGGCTTAGACGAGATGCAAGCAGGCGGTTTGAGTCATTTGGTGATCCATGCCCCTTATATCGTCAATCTTGGCAACACGAAAAAGCCGCAAAATTTTGCCTTTGCGGTGCAATTCATGAAAGAAGAAGTGGCGCGGGCCGATGCGCTGCATGCGTATGCCATGCCTTTTCACCCAGGGGCGCATGTTGGCGCAGGTGCTGACGCTGCGATTCAACAAATCGCGGACGGCTTGAATCAGATCCTGACGCCTGATCAAAACGTCATCATTGCGCTGGAAACCATGGCGGGCAAAGGTACAGAAGTCGGCCGGCGCTTTGAAGAATTGGCTGCGATCATTGACCGCGTGGATTTAAAGGATAAAGTGGGTGTTTGTATGGATACCTGTCATATGTCAGATGCCGGGTATCCGGTGCGCGATGATTTTGACGGCGTGTTGGCTGAATTTGACCGGGTGATCGGCTTAGACAAATTGAAAGTCTTACACCTCAACGATTCCAAGAATCCGCAAGGCGCGCATAAAGATCGCCATACGAATCTCGGTTCAGGAACATTAGGCTTTGACTGCCTCGATCAAATCGCACATCATCCGGCGTTAGTAGGGATTCCAAAGATTTTAGAAACGCCGTATGTCGGCCAAGATGAGGCGCGCGATTATCCGCCTTATGGTGTGGAAATCAATTGGCTAAAAACTGGACACTACCAACCCGATGATTTGACGGCGATTTGGCAGGCTGCCCGTTAATTTTTCCAAACAGATCGGCTGGTGGGCGGTATAATGTTAACGTATCTCACAATCGACGGGGGGAATGATCTTGGGAAAATACAGCTATTTTGCACAGCCGATCGAAAACATCAAAACCAACCATATTATTTTGTATGAGTTGTTATTGCGCGAGTGGAATGATGACACGCAAACTTGGCGCACGCCAGCTTCATTTGAAATCACTGCACCGATTATGGTTCATTTGCTCCAAACCGCATTGGCAAAGCTCGATGATCCGCATGTCAGTATTAATTTAACCACCAAACAATTTGCGGATCCGGCGTTCACACTGGCGATCACCGATTTTGTGCGTGAGCATATGTTGCCGCGCCAACTCACTGTGGAATTGGTTGATTGTCCGACTTTTACCGTCCTTAAAGAGGTCAGCGCAAGCTATCGCGCGGCAGGCGTTTTGTTGGCACTGGATGATGTCGGGTCAGATAACTTGTATGGCACGGTCAAAGACATGTTGCCTTATGTTAACACCATCAAGTTTGCCATGCAGAACTTGCGCCATGGCGGCCCGACGACACAGAAGCAAATTGAAGAATTACACTTTTGGTTTCATAAGTCTGAAGAGCAACAAATGTTATTCACCTTTGAAGGCATCGAAGACCAACAAGACATTGACTTGGCTTCGCATTTTGGCATTTCTCGCGGACAAGGTTACTACTTTTCGCGGCCGCGTGAACCCCAACTGTTCCATGATGGCCACGCCAACTAAATCAAAAAGACATCCCGCCAACCAAACTGGTTTGGGGGATGTCTTTTTGGTTATTGATTGTCGAATTCGTCTAAGCCGAGTTTTTCTAAAATCAAAGTCGCGGTTTCTTCAATCGAGCGATGCGCCGTGTTGATCACTTCACAGCCAAGTTCTTTGTATAACTTTTCTGCAAAGCCCAGCTCTTCGTTGACTTGATCGCGGGCGGAGTAGGCGGTGTCAGGATTTAAGCCATAAGCAATCATGCGCTGGCGGCGAAATTCCATTAAGACCGACGCATCAGTGGTCAAACCGAAGATCTTTTTGCGGTCGACTTTGTAGATTTCATCTGGAATATGCGCGTTTGGCACCAAGGGTAAGTTGGCGACTTTGAGGTTGCGGTTGGCCAAGAACAAAGACAACGGCGTCTTGCTGGTGCGAGAAACCCCAAGCAAGACGATGTCTGCTTCCAAAAAGCCTTTCGGATCTTTACCGTCGTCGTACAACACGGCAAATTCCATCGCGGAAATGCGATCGAAATATTTGGCGTTTAAGTTGTGTACGGTACCCGCGACGCCAGAAGGCTGTTGGTGAATATGCGCAGTGGCTTCTTTTAACAGTGGGGCCATGACTTCATTGAAGGTCACGCCTTGTTGCTTCGCGTAGGCTTTGGCGTATTGCCCAAGGCCTGGGGTGACCAAAGTTGCGATCACGACGGCATTATCCTTTTTTGCTTGGTCGATGATTTCTTCCAGTTTCGCTTCGGTATGGGCGAAAGGAAAGCGTAAATACCGCGGGGCGACGTCTTCGTATTGGGCGGCGACAGCTTGGGCCAGTTTCAAGCCAGTTTCACCCACTGAGTCTGAGATGATGTAGAAGTTGAGTTCTTCTGCCATTGACGATCCTCCAAGATTGATTAACGCTGAGAGCGCTTTTATTGGTGATAAGCTCATTCTAGCACATTTTTGATGGGGTTTCTTTCATTCGCCACGATTTCAGCGGAATGCCTCAAAGCCGCCGTCGAGATGCACATGCTGCTGTGAAATTAGTGAAACTTTTGTCGAAAATCAGTAATGGCTTATTGACGCGTTTTCTCAGGTTTGGTATCATAGCTTAGAACTGTTGGTGGGGTAATCTGTCAGTAGTTACACAGTGTCGGAGGGAGGGATATCATATGGCAAAGACAGTCGTTAAGAAAAACGAATCTCTCGATGATGCTCTTCGGCGCTTCAAGCGCACCGTGTCTAAGGCAGGTACCTTGTCCGAATACCGTAAGCGTGAATTCTACGAGAAGCCAAGCGTTAAGCGTAAGCTTAAGTCAGAAGCAGCTCGTAAGCGTAAGAAGCGTAAGTTTTAATCAAAAGGACTTGGTGAAATAATGGCGTTGATCAACGAGCTCCAAGCTCAAATGAAAACCGCGATGAAGGCCAAGGACAAAGAAACCTTGAGCGTGGTCCGGATGTTGAAAGCTGCAGTTCTTAACAAGCAGATCTCACTGGGCCACGACTTAACGGAAGACGACGAGAAGAGTGTCTTAGCTACCGAATTGAAACAACGCAAGGATTCCCTTGCTGAGTTCAAGGCGGCTGGTCGAGACGACCTCGTGGCCCAACTGGAAGGCGAAATCAAAGTCGTTGAGAGTTATCTCCCAGCCCAACTTGATGAAGCTGCCGTTGCGTCATTGGTCGATTCTGTGATCCAAGAAACCGGTGCAACCGGTAAGGCGGATTTCGGCAAGGTGATGAAGACCTTGATGCCTAAAGTCAAGGGGCAAGCGGATGGCGCTTTAGTCAACCGCATCGTCAAAGCAAAACTGAGCTAAGAAAAAGCCGTCTGTGCGACGGCTTTTTTGATGCGAGAAAATACGAAAAGTGGGAAATTGAATGAAGTATTGGAGTATCGGCGCTGTTGCCATGGGTCTGGCAATGGGGCTGGCATTGACAACAAAACAACCAGTATCGGCAGTCGGCCGCCAACACATCACAACGGCTGATCTGAAACATCAAATCGATCAAATGTCCGCGGACGAACAAATTGGCCAACTTTTTGTCAGCCATGTTCCGGCCACGACTGCCCAAGCGCGAGCGGATGTGGCCAAATATCATCTCGGTGGCTTGGTGTTATTCGGCCGAGATTTTCAAGCTGGGTCGGCAGAAACCTTGAAGCAAACCATTGACGGTTATCAAGCTGTGGCTAAGGTGCCGTTGCTGATCGCCACTGATCAAGAAGGCGGGACTGTTTCACGCTTGTCCGACAGTTTCAGTTATCAAGACAGCAACTTTCCTTCACCGCAAGATGCCTATGCCGCTGGTGGGATGAGCAGTGTCTTGTATCAAGCCAAACTCACGGCGCAAACCTTGAAATATGTTGGGGTGAATTGGAATTTTGCACCGATCGCAGATGTGGCGACGAGCTCAAGCAATTATATTTATGATCGGACTTTTGGCAAAGACTATCAACAAACCGCCGATTACATCAAACAAGTTGTGCCAGTGATGCAACAACAAGGCGTTGGGGCCACTTTGAAGCATTTTCCAGGCTATGGTTCCGCTGGGGATACGCATACCGGCTTTGCCAAAACGAGCACCCCTTATGCCGAACTCGCCAAAAAAGATCTGTTACCTTTTAAAGCTGGGATCGATGCCGGCGTCGATGGCATCATGGTCACGCACATTGTAATGCAAGCCATCGATGACACCTATCCAGCGAGTTTGTCACATAAGGTGATCACCGGCGTTTTGCGTCAGAAACTTGGCTATCAGGGCGTCATCATCACCGATGGCTTAGAAATGGGCGCCATCGGGCAGTTCAAACGCGCCCACAAAATTGCATCCATCGATGTGTTAGCGTTGCAAGCAGGCGATGACGCCTTGTTAGCTGAAGATTACGCTACTCAAATCCCGGCGATTAAAGCAGCCATTAAGGCGCATCACTTGACCACCAAGCAGGTCAAAGCTGCGGATTTACATCTTTTGCAGTTGAAAAACAAGCTGGGCTTATTGAAAGCTGCAGATTATATTCAGCCGAAATTAGAATTAAGCCATTACCAATTGCAGAAAAAATCCGCAACAGCTTCAGTGCAAGTGACGATGTCTGGTGTGAAAGCTAATACCAAACTCAACGTTTACGCCAAACACCAGCTCGTCGGCACTTTAAAGCTGCCAAAGTCCGGTCAGTTAGCGATGAAAGTCTCAAGGACGCAAAAAGTGCAAAAATTGACCTTTAAAGTGGCTGGTCATCAGTTTGATCAACATCTTTGGATCGCAGCGCGCGCAAACTAAGCCAAGTTATCCCGAATTGGTGCGGCTTGTGGTAAAATGAAGAGAAATTGTATCTTTTGAGGAGGCCAAACTTTTTGGCGGAAAACACCAGTAACAAGACCTTTTTGTTAACCAATCCCGAAGAAGCGATCACCATGGCAGGGATCAATGATGAACACTTCAAAATGATCGAATCAGCTTTAGATGTTACCATCGCGCCTTTTGGCAATGAGTTGCGCTTAAGTGGCGACAGTCACAATGCGAGCTTAGCGTATCAACTGTTGGCCCAGATCCAAAAATTGTTGCAACAAGGCATCAAATTGGGCGCACCTGACATCGCCAGTGCGTTGAACATGGCCAAGCGCGGGACGTTGGACTATTTTGCGGACATGTACAACGAAACCTTGATCAAAGATGCCAAAGGCGCGCCGATTCGCGTCAAGAACTTTGGGCAACGGCAATACATCAACAAAATCAAACACAACGACATCACCTTTGGTATCGGCCCAGCTGGGACTGGGAAGACTTATCTGGCGGTGGTCATGGCGGTTGCGGCTTTAAAAGCTGGCGAAGTTGAACGGATCATTTTGACGCGGCCGGCAGTTGAAGCTGGCGAGTCGTTAGGTTTTTTGCCTGGTGATTTGAAAGAAAAAGTCGATCCTTACTTGCGGCCAGTTTATGACGCGCTGTATGCGGTGCTTGGCAAAGAGCACACGGATCGCTTGATGGATCGCGGCGTCATCGAAATTGCCCCATTGGCTTATATGCGTGGGCGGACACTTGATAACGCCTTTGCGATTTTAGATGAAGCGCAAAACACCACCCAAGCGCAGATGAAAATGTTCCTCACGCGGTTAGGCTTTGGTTCCAAAATGATCGTGCAAGGCGATATCACGCAAATCGATTTACCGCATAATGCCAAATCCGGCTTGATCCAAGCCCAACAATTGCTTAAAAACGTCGATCACATTGCATTTACCGAATTTTCGGCGGCTGATGTCGTGCGCCATCCAGTGGTCGCTGCGATCATCGACGCTTATGCGCAAACTGACGCCCAAACCCTTAAAGGAGAATAAACCCTGATGGATTTAGAATTTTATGATGATGACAACCGCTTAGATGCCAAACACCAAGACTTGGTCAAAAAACTCGTGGCGTTTTGTGGCGAAGAATTGAAGAAGCCAGAAGATACGGAAATGTCCATCACCATCGTGTCTGATGAAGAAATTCAACGCATCAACCGCGAATACCGTGACACTGACCGCGTGACTGACGTGATCAGTTTTGCCATTGAAGATGGGGAAGACGATCTCCCAGATGTGCCAGGCTTGCCAGAAAACATCGGCGACTTGTTCATCGATCCGGATAAAGTCCGCGCGCAATCCATTGATTATGGCCATTCCTTTGAACGCGAACTCGGGTACACGGTGGTGCATGGCTTCTTGCATTTAAACGGTTATGATCACATCAAACCAGAAGATGAAGCCATCATGATCCCTTTGCAAGAAAAAATCTTAGATGCTTATGGCCTCAAACGGTAGCCCTGCGCAAAAAAATCGCCATTTCTTGCAATCCCTGCGACATGCGGTGCAAGGTTTTGGTTCCGCGTTCAAAACAGAACGCAACTTGCGCTTTGATGTGTTTGCTAGCATCGTCGTGGTCATTATCGGCTTAGTGGTGCAGGTCACCCGGCGCGATTGGCTGTGGCTGGTGTTAGCGATGACATCAGTGATCGCCGCCGAACTCGCCAATACTGTCGTTGAAGCGCTGGTGCGGCTACATGTCGGACCAAACTTTGATCCAGATCCGCAAATCGGGCGTTTGCTCAACATGGCGGCAGGCTTTGTGTTGGTGATCGGCATAGGCGCAGCCCTCATTGGCGTTTTAGTCTTTTGGCCTTATCTAATTGGAGGTAAGTGAGATGGATGAGTTGATTCAAGCGGCGACTAAAGCGCGGGAAAACTCTTATGCCCCATATTCGAAGTTTGCCGTCGGCGCGGCAGTTCAAACCAGCGCTGGGGAAATCTTTGGCGGTTGTAACATTGAAAATGCCAGTTATGGCTTGAGCATGTGTGCAGAGCGCAATGCGATTTTCAATGCGGTTTCAGCGGGGCATCAAGATCTCGTCGCCATTGCCGTGATCGGCCAAACTGATGGCCCGATTTCACCATGCGGCGCTTGTCGGCAAGTGATTTCAGAATTTTTGCCGCAACAGGCGCCAGTTTATCTGACCAATTTAGCCGGGAATACAGTGACCACCACGGTTGCGGCAATTTTACCCGGCGCATTTTTAAAAGGAGAACTCATTTGACTCACCATTCAGGTTTTGTTTCCATCATCGGCCGGCCTAACGTCGGCAAATCTACCTTTATGAACCGCGTGCTCGGCGAAAAAATTGCCATCATGTCGCCGAAAGCGCAAACCACGCGCAACAAGATCAACGGCATCTACACCACCGACGACGCGCAAATCGTATTTGTCGACACCCCTGGGGTCCACAAGCCGAAAAACGAACTCGACAATTATATGGATACTGCCGCTTTGTCCACATTGAACCAAGTCGACGCGGTGCTGTTCATGGT
>CAKRHU010000073.1 GCA_934339215.1 uncultured Lacticaseibacillus sp. | reverse complement strand
TTATTTTTATAGAGACCGCCGTTTGACTAAAGTTGTGGCAACCAAGGTTTTTTGTGGATTCCAATGTGTTGTATGCATTTGCCCTTGAAGTTGATGTAGCGCTTGTTCTGCCATTTGATCAACTGGCACGTGAATTGTTGATAGCTCTGGTGAAACCAAAGTCCCTTCATAAATATCATCAAAGCCCATAATTGCTAATTCTTCTGGCACTTTAATTCCGGCACGTTGCGCAGCTTTCAACAAACGAATGGCGATGTAATCATCTTCACAGAAGATAGCTGCAGGTAACTTCGGACCAAGATCGGCGAGATTAAGATCTGTGGGGGCGCTTTGGCCTGGAGACACATAGTAGAAATGCTCTTCTGCAATTCGCAGATCAGCTTCTGCTAATGCCACCCGAAATCCTCGACGACGCTCGTTGAAATTTGACATTAACTTATCCGAAGCGAAATACCCGATATCTGTATAGCCTTGTTGTAACATATACCGCCCGGCTAACCGAGCGCCTTGGTAATTATCCATCGTGACAAAGTCGGCAATGATGTCTTCAAAATACGTATCCAAAAAGACCACATTTGGCACATATTGCTTGATCAGCAAGACTTGTTCTTGAGTTAAGTCAGTACCTAGCACTAAAACCCCATTATCACTAGAGTTCGCGACACTTTCAATGCGGTCGGCTAACTCATCGCCTTGAACTGTAACCGTCCGTAAGCTGCCGTTTAGTTGACTCACATCTGCTGATAAGGCAGAAATCAAGCTATTGAAAAATGGTAGGCTGCGATAATCCCCTTGTACTAAACCACTGGTAGTCACCACTAAAAAGGTAACTTCCCCGATGCCATCTTCTTCAGCTTTGCGACTCTTACGTAACGGTGTATACCCTTGTTCGGCAATAATCTTTAGGATTTTTTGCCGCGTTTCGTCGCTGATGCCTTCCTTTCCATTGATGGCGATCGACACCGCCGATTTAGAAACATGCGCCATCTTGGCGATATCACTCATTTTTAAAGCCATCACAGCCACTCCCTTCGTGCTCACTAAAAGAATACTAAATTAGCGAAAACTTTGCAAAACTTATTGCGTTTCGTCAACTAAAATAATACACTAAGTTTTGTAAACAAACAAATTAGTTTAGGAGATGGTACCATGACTCAATCGATTAAATTAGGTTTCGCTCCGACGCGGCGCAATATTTTCTCTGCAGATGCGGCGATTGAATTTGCTAATTTAACGCGTGACAAGCTCGACGCAATGGGTGTTGACTATGTCGACATCAAAGATGTCAATGATGATGGATTGCTTTATGACGATGCCGGTATGAATCAAATCGCTGAAAAATTCCAAGCTGCTCACATTGATGGTTTATTTTTAGCCAATGAAAACTTTGGGACTGAATATGAATGTGCACGTTTAGCGAAAAAACTAAACGTCCCGGTGCTGTTATGGGGCCCTAAAGACGAAGCCCCTGCAGCCGATGGTTCACGCTTACGCGATACCCAATGTGGCTTGTTTGCGATCGGGAAAGTTTTGCGGCGCTTCCAAATTCCTTTCACTTATCTGGTGAATGTTGATATTGATGATCCTGAATTCGAACGTGGTGTCACCGACTTCATCAAGGTTTGCAACATTGTCAAAACCTTCAAGAATACTCGCATCTTACAAGTGGGACCACGGCCATTTGATTTCTGGTCGACGATGGTCAATGAAGGCGAATTGCTTGAACGCTTCAACATTTCCCTTTCCCCAATTCCAATGACCGAACTGGTTCAAGAAATTCATCGCCTGCAAAAAACACAAGATCCAGAAATCGCCAAAACCGTGGCAAAGTTCAAACAATTTGCCGAAATTCAAATCAGTGACAAGGACCTGGACATGGTCGCAGCGTTAAAAGTCGCCTTATCAAACAAAATGGTGCAATACGGTTGCAACGCTGGCGCGATTCAATGCTGGACTGCCTTGCAAGATGAAATCGGGATCTTACCTTATGCTTCAGAATCCATGCTTCAAGATGAAGGCACTCCCGTCACTTGTGAAACTGACATCCATGGTGTCATTTCTGAACTCTTAGTCGAAGCAGCTACCATGGGTGAACATCGTGCGGTATTTGCCGATGTTAACTGCCGCCACCCTGAAAGTCCTAATGGGGAACTGCTCCAGCATCTCGGTGTCTTTCCATTTTCAACTGCCAAGAACAAGCCTGTACTACCACCATCACATTTTGTCTTTGATTACCCTGGCAGTGTGGCCTTACAAGCTCAAGATGGCAATTATACGCTTTGCCGCTTTGATGGCGATAACGGGAAGTATTCGTTGCTATTGGGCAATGCAAAATCTTGCTCAGGTCCTTATGAACAAGGCACGTATTTATGGCTAGAATTCGCCAACCTCAATCGCTTTGAAACCAAGCTCGTGTATGGTCCATACATTCACCACATTGCCGCTGTTCGTGCTGATGTGGTGCCGGTACTTGCGGAAGCCTGCAAGTATTTAGGCGTCGCACCAGATTACTACGATCCGATCGAAGATGATGTCGCAGCATACTTGCGTGGCGACATCACCAGCATTATCAAATAAGGAGGGATGATTTTGGATATTCAAGCACTGCAATTAAAAGCCGCACAAATGCGCTTAGCCACTTGGCAAATGATTTATCGTGCAAAAACTGGTCATACCGGCTCCGATCTTTCTTGTGCGGATATTGTGACCGCGTTGTACAACGGCGTGATGCAACAAACACCTGCCACCTTCACCGATCCCAATCGTGATCGCTACGTTCAATCTAAAGGTCATGCTGTCGAAATTTTATACAACGTCTTAGCTGATGCTGGGTATTTTCCTAAATCGGATCTGCTTACCTACTCGCAATTCAATTCACCTTATATCGGCCACCCCACCAACCACATCAATGGCATTGAAATGAATACTGGATCGCTCGGCCACGGCTTAAGTTTAAGTGTTGGGATGGCCTTGGCCGCTAAGCTCGACAAACGTGATTATCACGTATTCACTTTAATGGGCGATGGCGAACAAGCTGAAGGATCCGTTTGGGAAGCAGCTATGGCAGCTGGTAACTATCACCTCGATAACTTAACGGCAATCATCGATCACAATCGTCTGCAAATCAGCGGACCAACGGAATCTGTGATGAACAGTGAACCACTGGCTGAAAAGTACGCTGCCTTTGGTTTTGATGTTCAAGAAATCGATGGCAACGACATGAACGAAATCGTCACTGCTTTAACTAAAGACAATAACACCAACAAACCGCGACTGATTTTAGCGGATACGATCAAAGGCAAAGGCATCAGTTTTGCTGAAAACCAAGCCAGCTGGCATCATCGCGTCCCAACTGCCGACGAATATCAACAAGGCATCGATGAATTACAAACCGTGATTGGAGGATTAAGCAAATGACAGAGACGAAAAAAATCGGTGATGTCCTTTGCGCCGAATTAATTGACGCAGCAGATCATGATCGAAATATTTTAGCAGTAACCAGTGATTCACGCGGATCAGCTGCTTTAAATCCTTTTGTCGATACGCATCCGGACCAATTGGTTGAAATCGGCATCGCTGAACAAAACTCCGTGACCGTCGCCTCTGGATTGGCTCACAGTGGCAAACGTCCTTTCGTTTTTGCACCGGCAGCATTTCTAACCATGCGCAGTATCGAACAGGTAAAAGTCGATGTGGCTTACTCCAATAGCAATGTGAAACTGATCGGGATTTCTGGGGGAAACTCGTATAGCGTTTTAGGCGCCACCCACCATTCTCTGCAAGACTTGGCCATCACTCGCGCCATTCCTAACCTTGAAATCTATATGCCAGCAGATGAACATCAAGCTCAAGGGCTCATGCGTTACTTGGCCACTTCACCAAATCCAGCTTATGTGCGCATCGGTAAGGTCGCATTACCAACTCTTTATTCGGATGTTGCGCATGCTTTCACCAAGCCTGGCCAGGCGAATATCTTGAGCAATTATGGCCAAGATGTCGCGATCGTGGCCATGGGTGAAACTTTAGCAATTGCCAATGACGCAGCAGCCCAACTCAATCAACTCAGCATTCACGCGCAAGTGATCGATTTGGTTTCACTGAAGCCTCTGGACGAAGATACCCTCAATCAAGTCGCCGATCAAACCCATTTGATCGTTACGTTAGAAGAACACAATCTTTATGGCGGCTTGGGTTCAGCAGTGGCTGAAGCCTTAGCCCCACGTGGTGATACCAAAGTCCATATCATTGGTTTCCCTGATGAACCAGTGATTGCTGGGACACAAGCTGAAGTCTTCAAATATTACGACATGGACGCTGCCAGTGTCATTGAAAAAATCAAACACTGGTTGGGGTAACGACTATGGCACTCACATTAGCAATCGATCAAAGTACGCAAGGCACTAAAGTTTTATTAGTCCGTTCAGATGGTACCATCGCCTATAAAACAACCAAAAAACATCGTCAAATTATCAGCGACCAAGGCTGGATCAGCCATGACTTAGATGAAATCGAAGCCAATCTCAAAGCGTTGATCACGCAAGCATTATCGCAATTACAAGGCGAAACCTTGACTGGCGTTGCCATCAGCAATCAACGCGAAACCGCCGCTGCTTGGACTCGTTCAACTGGCAAGCCTTTGGACCTCGCCATTGTTTGGCAAGATAATCGCGCCATTGATTTAGTCGATGCACTTTGCAATCATCCCGCCTTTAACAATATCAAACAAACAACTGGTTTAGCCTTATCCCCTTATTTTAGCGCCGCAAAATGGGCCTGGATCATTCAGCGCAATGACGCCGTTGAAAAGGCACAACAGTTAGGTGACTTATGCTTAGGCACAATGGATAGTTGGCTGGTATTCAAGTTGACCCATGGCGCGGAATTTAAAACAGAACCGAGTAATGCCTGCCGGACGCAACTGATGAATATCAATACTGGCAGTTGGGACAATCAGTTATGCCAAGCATTTGGTCTTCACCCAGACAGCCTGCCACAAATCTGTGACTCTAATGCACAATTTGGCTTCACTGACTTATTCGGCGCGTTGCAAACACCAATTCCAATCATCAGCATTTTAGGGGATTCCCAAGCAGCCTTATTTGCGGAACATTGCTTGCAAGCCGGTCAATACAAAATCACCTTCGGCACCGGCTCCTCAATTATGGTGAATACTGGGACTAAACTGATTCAAGCGCCAAACTTGAATACCTCAATCGCTTGGCGACGCAATGGCCAAACCACTTATGTACTAGAAGGTAACGTCAACTATTCAGGTGCGCTAATTACCTGGCTCAAAGATCATTTGCATTTGATCGATTCACCAGCTGAAACTGATGCGATGGCGCAAGCGGCTAATCCTCGTGATACCACGATGTTGATTCCAGCATTTTCAGGCATGGCAGCACCTTACAACCGACCACATCTGAAAGCGGCTTTTTTAGGCATGACCATGTTAACCGGCGCTAATGAAATCGTGCGGGCTGGATTAGACGCAGTAGTTTATCAAATCACCGATATCATTAATTTACTCGCCACTTATAGTCCCAAAATGGTGCCAGTCGCCCATGTTGATGGGGGGATGATCGCCAATCATTACCTCATGCAACGATTGGCTGATTTGACCCAACAAACAGTGGCAGTTTCTGGTATTCAAGAGCTTTCTGGCGTTGGTGCGGCCTTAAATGGTGGGAAAGATCATTTTTCACCTTTACCGATTCCCAACCAATATCAACCAAAGATCTCCGTTGAAAGTTCAGTGAATCAAATCAACCGCTGGACTAGCCAAATCAAACAACTCGCCTGATCAAACGCAACAATTTAAAGGAGTTATCAATGACTTTTCCGAAAAACTTTTTATGGGGCGGCGCTACTGCCGCCAATCAGCTAGAAGGTGGCTACAACTTAGACGGTCGTGGCCTTTCAGTTGACGATGCGCTGCCTGGTGGCAAACAACGTATGGCGATCATTACTGGACCAGACTTTGATTGGACCATTGACGAGAAACAATACGTTTATCCAAACCACCAAGGGATCGATTTTTACCATCACTACAAAGAAGATATCACATTGTTTGCCGAAATGGGCTTCAAAGCTTATCGATTCTCAATTTCTTGGTCACGAATCTTCCCTCAAGGTGACGAGCAAGAACCTAATGAGGCTGGTTTGAAATTTTATGATCAAGTCATCAACGAATGCGTGAAGCATCACATTCAACCGGTGATCACCTTGTCTCACTATGAAATGCCGCTTTATCTAGCGAAACATTACGGTGGCTGGAAAAATAAACAGTTGATCGGCTTTTTCAAACATTACGCTGAAACTGTGATCACACGGTACAGTGATCGCGTCCATTATTGGCTGACCTTTAATGAAATCAATAGTGCCGCGCAATTTCCAGTATTGAGTCAAGGATTGATCCAACAAAACGGGGCCAATGAACCACGCAATATTTTTCAAGCCTGGCATAATCAATTTGTGGCCAGCGCTTACGCAGTAAAAGCAGCACACGCGGCAAACCCTGATGCCCAAGTTGGCAATATGATCATTTACGCAACCAGTTATGCTTACGATGCCGATCCTGTCAATCAGCTGGCTAACTTGAAACATAACCAAGCCTTTAATTTCTATTGTGCTGACGTTCAAGTCCGTGGGCATTATCCAAGTTATGCGCCAGCCTTATTTAAAGAAAATGGCTTTACCGAAGCCGATTTGGATCGAACTCCAGAAGAGCTATCCTTACTTGAAAAATATCATGTCGACTTTATTTCATTTTCATACTATATGTCCAGTGCCATCGAAACCACTGGTCGCGTCACTGAAAATGTTTCAGGTAACTTAATGGGCGGCGTTAAAAATCCTTTCCTTAGCGCCAGCGAATGGGGTTGGCAAATCGATCCTACTGGCTTGCGCATCGCCCTTAACGAATTAAATGATCGCTATCAAGTGCCACTTTTTATCGTGGAAAATGGTCTCGGCGCTCGGGATGTTGTCCAAGCTGACGGGCAGATCCATGATGATTATCGTATCAATTATCTCCGCGCTCACATCGAGGCCATTCAAGGCGCCTTGGCTGATGGCGTCAACGTCATGGGCTATACCCCTTGGGGTTGTATCGATTTAGTCTCTGCATCCACTGGTGAAATGTCGAAGCGCTATGGCTTTATTTATGTCGATCTGGATGATCAAGGTCACGGCAGCTTAGCGCGAACACGCAAAGATTCTTTCTATTGGTATCAAAAAGTCATCACCACCAATGGCGAAACTTTATAACTTTTCTATCCGTAAGACACAGTTAACTGGTCCGTAGCCTAGTTTCTGCCTGTCTAACTCAAATCCTCTGTCACAGTGCGCACTGCGGCAGAGGATTATTTTATTCGCTAAGCCTCCTTGGTTGCCAATACCTCAAACAGCCACTGACAGCTTGCTTCCAAACGGTCGATGATTTTAATCGATTGCTTAGCCATATTGGCTTGTACATCCAGTAGTTCAGCG
>CAKRHU010000072.1 GCA_934339215.1 uncultured Lacticaseibacillus sp. | reverse complement strand
CGAAACTTTGTTCAGTTTTCAAAGGACTACCTTGTTGATAGTTGCAATCAACTTCATAAGTTTATCATAACTATCAGCTTGTTGTCAAGAAAAAGTTTTAAAAACTTTTTGGTGAAGCGCTTCATGACGCCTCGCGACAACTTTTAAATCATACCAGACAATCAATCTTGCGTCAAGCATTAATTTCGCTTGGCTGATCAATCGCGGTGTTATCTAAAAGACAACTTTGATATCATACCAAGCCCAGCAAGGTGCGTCAACCATTTTGGCCAACTTTTTTGCGACAAAAAAATAACCCGAACAGTGCGGGTTTTACCCCAGTACCTTGTTCGGATTATTTCAGAAAACAGCACGATCAATTCATGCCTTATTCGGATGTGCTAATTTGGCTTGGCACTCTGGACACAGCCCATAAACTTCCAAATGATGCGCAGTTACCTTAAATCCTGTTTCTTTTGCTGCATGAGCCTGCACTTCGCTTAACTGCGGGTCGCTAAAATCGACAATTTTACCGCAGTTTGTGCAAACCGCATGATAATGTGGCTGCAATGGAAAATCAAAATGAACGGCAGTGTCTGCGACATTCATTTCTTCCACTAAGCCAAGATCCGTTAACAAACCGAGATTGTTGTATACCGTAGCGACTGACATATGTGGAAAGTTAGCCGCTAGGTCGTCATGGATCTGTTCTGCAGTGGGATGGGCGGTGCTGGCGATCAAGTACTGAATGATCGCAATCCGTTGCGGGGTCACGCGGATCCCAGCTTGCTTTAATTTCGTGATGGTTTGATCATAAACGGTTGCTTGCATAATTTTTTCCTCAATGTATCTGATTGATATTCTAATGTAAGAATAACTCTAAATAAGTCGAAAAACAACAAAATGTTGACGGTTGTAACCTATGAGCATAAAACAACGGCTTCGAGACGCTTTGCTTAAAAAGCGTCGCCGAAGCCGTTAAAGGTCTTATTTACTACTGCTACTACTGCTTAAGCTACTGGAGCTACTCGATGAGCCTGATTTGGCCAGTTCTGGCGCGTCGGTGACATATGGAATCGCCACCCCTTTATTCTTCGCCAAGACTGACGTGCCTTTCTTTTGCGCCTTTTTGAGTTTGGCTAAAGCTTTCTTCTTGTTATAGGAGTAATCAGACTTATCCACTTTCATAAAGCCATTTGGCGTGTAGAAGCGTAGCAAGTCTTCATTTAAGACGCGATCAGACAAGTTCAGTTCGGTCGTGACTTGGTTGGTGGCTTTATCAATGGTCGCCTTTTGTTCATCAGATAGATGTTTGATGATTTTCCCAGTGGTCGTATCGTAATAGGTACTGCCGACTTTGGTATATTGCGGCGTGACAAAATCGCCATTGCGGAAGGCCACAGTTTGCGAATGCTGCGAACTCAAGAGATCTGAACCAAATTGCACATAGTTATCGGCTTTGATCCCTAACAGGTTCAACAGTGTCGGTAAGACATCGATTTCCCCACCATATGTGTGGTTGACGCCACCTTTAAGGCCATCCATATGAATCATGAATGGGACGCGTTGGAACTGCGCATTATCGAAATCATCAAAGGACTTCTTGCCCAGTAATTTGGCGACCGCTTTTTTATGGTTGCCAGAGATCCCATAGTGATCCCCGTAAAAGACGACCATACTGTTTTTGTCTAAGCCAGATTGCTTCAACCACGTCATGAATTCACCGATGGATTGATCCAAGTACTTGGCCGTTTGCACATAACCATCCACCGTGTCATCCCCAGTATCGGTTTTGGTGATGGTTTGGTTTTGCTTATCCAACGTATACGGATAGTGATTGGTGACGGTGATCAACTTGGCATAAAACGGTTGTGGGAGTTGTTCCACATACTCGGCGGCATCTTTCATAAAGATCTTGTCTTTAAGTCCGTAGCCGACGTCGAAGTTCTTGCCAGATTGGAAGTAGTTTTTGGTAAAGAAGTAGTCATAGCCCCAAGACTTATACGTGTTGTCTCGATTCCAGAAACTTGGCACATCCCCGTGAGCGGCTGCTGTGGTGTACCCATTTTGATCCATGATCGCAGGAGCAGCTTGGAACGTGTTGCTAGTCCCATCAGACACCATCGCGGAGCCTTCTGGTAACCCGAATAAGGAGTTTTCCAACATCATTTCCGCATCGGCGGTTTTACCTTGACCGACTTGGTTGAAGAAGTTGTCAAAACTCAAGGTATCCGATTCATGGTACAACTTGTTGAGGTTAGGCGTGACTTCTTGCCCATCCCACTTAAAGTCGATCAAAAATTGCTGGAAGGATTCCAAGTGAATGATAAAGACGTTCTTGCCTTTAGCGACTCCAGAGTATTCGACGTTTGGGGCGACTTGGTTTTTCTTTAAGTAGTTCAATACCGAGTCGATATCCGAGGCCTTGGCATTGGCTTTAGTCGCACTGGTGCGCGCGGTTTTGACGCCATCAACGACGGTATAGGCATTCAAGCCTAAATATTTGACGATATAGTTATTATCAAAGGTCCGCGTCAACAAGCCAGAGCGATCGGAGTACGCCATGCTTAAGTTAGCCCCGAACAGCAAAACTGCCAACAACGACACCCCTAAAGCGAAGCGCTTTTTTATCGGGCGTAAGTCCATATGGATCAAATGCGTCGCCAACAAAATGATCAAAATCGCCAGATCCAAGAACGCGAACCAGTCGCTTGGCCGCATAATGCCGAAGATTCCTTTGGACAAGTTGTTGGACACCGCGCCAGAGCCTTTGATCAACGCAAAGGTCAAAAAGTCAGAGAATTCGCGATAATACAACACATTGGCAAACAGCCAAATCGACGTCAACGCATCGATGATCAACATCACGATATATGACTTGCGCCCGCGCATGTATAAGGCGATCCCAAATAACAATAAAGTCGTTGGAATTGGGTTTAACGCCAACAGCAAGTCTTGCATGCTGCCTTTGACGCCAAGGTTGAACTTATTTTGATATGCCCAGTAGGTTTTCGCCCAAAACAATGCAATGGCGAGGACAAAAAATCCGAGCCTCGAATCAAAAAAGCCTCGAATTTTACTGCCGATATGTTTCATCGTGATCCTCCACTGATTTGAAATAGTCAATATTAAAACATTATATCACACCCGTTAGTCTACACATTCACCACAGAAAACACAATTTATCGCCACAATTATGCGTGGTTTTAACTGAATGTTAACCGGTGTCCTGAAGATTGCCCTTTCATGCAAGCCAAGCTGAAGTATTTCTAAATGTAATATTGGTTTTGAAAAACAACGAGTCACGCACTGGGCATCGTCGCGCCTTTCAAAGCAACGCGGTCACGGCTAGCTACGCTTAAGAATCCTAGCCAAAACTCAGCTCAAATTCTTAAGCTAGGCTACCCGGACCACTAAACCCGCTTTGAAAAGCGCTGGGCACAAAAAAAGCCCCACAGCCGCGGGACTTACAAACTGACTACTAGTCACCTAGTAGATCATAAATTTCCATCGCCGTGAGATCGATGTCATCGAAGTCAAACTTTTGGTGATGATCCATTTCTTCTAGGGTATAGGTTTCAGTCTTTGGGTCATATTCGACGAGACCTTTTTCGACACCGTCTTTTTCGAAACGCCGTGATTGCACTTCGCCATCGGTTGCTTCTTGCATCGCTTCTAAGCGTTTGATGATCGCAACTAATTGTGAGCTCTTCATACCAACGGCCCCCTTCCTGTACTTCTGTGATAGCGTACCATAAAATGGCCCACTGTGACTATGAAAATCAAATTTTTTTAGCGTTCTCAAGTTGTTTCATGCGCTTGGCCGGCACCGCTAACGCCCCGATACCAAATACCATCCCCAAATAATAGGTCAACAAACGCCACAACAACATCGCCAACACTAATTGTGATGGGGTCGCCACAAAACTCGCAAACAAGGTCTTAAATGACAGCTCTGCCCCGCCAGTCCCACCAGGAATGGGAAACAGTGACACGATCATGACAATCATCACATGTGACACCATCACCGTGACCAAATCGACTTTGCCCAGGCCAAAACTCAGCAACACGAAATATGGCACTGAATAGTACATCAACAGCTGGATCAAAGTCAGTCCAGCAGCCTTAAGCACTTTTTTCTTCTCTTGTTTGAGATGCAGACTTTCGGCATAAAAGGTGTCAATTTTTTCATCCATGTTTTGTTGCCAGCGCAGCATTTTGGCTTCGCCGACAAAGCGGCCACACAACCACACGACCCCAGACACCAGCCGCTTGGTGAAATGATATTGATACATCACCAAAAGCAAGCCGATGATCACCACCACGTGAATGACCAAACCAAACACGATCAGCCAAGCCAGTGCCCCAAAATGCGTCGCCACTCGGTTAAAGCCGATGATGATGGTCAAGACGAAATTGATCAGCACCATAAACTGATACACGACGAATTTCATCAATAAAACAGAGCTGGCTCGGCCGCCTTCAACGCCGGCTTGCATCAACGCCACCAACTGGGCAGGTTGGCCACCTGAGGCAAAAGGCGTGATGTTGTTGAAGAGTTGTTCGACCAACGGCACACGAAACGCCGCTTGAAAACTCAAGTGTTCGCCTTGATGCTCCACAAACACCTTGACCACGAAACTTTCGACCACCCAAGAGCCGACCATCACCAATAATGCCACCAGCAACCATTGCAGTTGCATGTGGTTTAGGGTGTGCCATACTTGCTGGAAATTGAGACCTTTCATTTCCCAGGCGAAAATCGCCACACCAATGGCGACCATGATCAACACGGCCCAACGATTTTTTCGACTCATTTTTTACACCAATGCCGCTTGCTCGCGGTAGAATCGCTCCCACACACGGGCCAAACGGGCTTGTGAATATTCTTGTGCCGCTGCTTTTGATTTTTCAGTATAGGCTTGTTGCATTTCAGGATGATCCCGCAGTTCATGCAACATTTGGTTCATTGCTTGCACGTCGGAAGCCTCTATCGCATAAGGTTCAATAATGGTGTCATACAAATCAAGCGCGCGCACCATCACTGGGGTTTCCGTGGAAAAGGCTTCAAGCACTGCCATCGGGAACAATTCCTCAAATGACGGCAATAAGAAACAATCGGCAATATTGTAATAATCGACCATTTCTTCACGCGGTACGATCCCAGTAAAAGTCAAATTCTCTGGCGCATTGGCCACCGCCGACTTCAAATGATCATAGCCGTTGGTGATCATCCCAAAGGAAAAACCGCCAGCCCAAATAAAGCGCATGTCGGGATTGCGTTTGGCCAAGGCGATGAAATCATCAACGCCTTTGCGATCTTGCACTTGGCCGGCGCCAAACACCACAAAGTCATCTTGTTTGATGCCATATTTCGTCCGCAAAATCGCTTTGTTCTCGGCTGTTTCGGGATAAAACGTCTGCCGCGACACAAAGTTTGGAATGTAAGTGACTTTTTTCGGGTCGATGCCATATTCAGCCAAGCGCGGAATAAAGTTCGGGTTCACCACCACCAACGTATCCATCCGCTTATAAAAAGCCACGACATACTTATCTAGGGTCCAACGCGCCGGTTTTGGTAACGTCAACGATTGATCCAAGGTATCTGGTAAGAAATGCACATAGCCGATTTTGCGCCCGCGCCTTTTGGAAAACGTTGACGCGAAAAACGCCGGGTCGATGGTGTGATAATGGCTGATGACACTAGGTGAATAGTCATTGATACTGATGTTAAATTCGTTGGGTAAATATTGCTTCAGCAGATCCAATAATTCGGTGTACACCGCCCCTACCCCTTGGCCGGCGACTTTATCTGCAGAACTGAACATGTGGATGTCGATCATGGTTACCCCTTGGCTTCTTGTGGCCCATCTTCTTGGTCATCGGTGAGTTGTGTCGCAATGGCTTGTTGGTAAAAAGCCAATACTGCATCCCCGAATTGATCTGCAGAAATTGCCTGCAGTTTGCTTTCGCGCGGCTTAGGATCATCAAAGGCTTGTGGATGCTTAAGATATTGGACACATTGGGACACCATTTCCGCATCAGTGGTAAATGTTGTCCCGATGGCTGGATCATCCAACAAGCTTTGGGTGTACTCACCAGCAAAAGCGACGACTTTACGACCGGCTGCTAATGCTTCAATATAAGTCAGCCCTTGCGATTCGGAATCACTGGCCGACACAAACACATCGGCGGCGCGATAATAATCCGCAATATCATCATGATCGACTTCGCCAGTAAAGCGCACATGGTCCTGTATCCCAAGGCTTTTTGCCTGCGCTTCTAAGTCCGCTTTCGCCGGGCCATCACCGACGACAACTAATACTGTATCCGGTTTTTGCGCCAAAATGGCAGGCATTGCCCCAACGACGCGATCGATGCGTTTTTCATAGGCCACGCGACTTAAGGATAACAGTACAGGAACATCGGCTAAGCCGAGTTCCTCGCGCAAATTGGGATTTTTCGCCGCAGCAAATTGCGTCAAGTCCACCCCGGTTGGAATGATCACTTTAGGCGTCGTGATGCCATAGCCTTCAAGCGAATCTGCCGTGCGTTCGCTCGGACAAACCACGCCTGCCACATGATACAAATAAGCCCGCATAAACTGGCGCACATGATATGGCCGCAATAAATGACCGTTCATCACATAATGTAAATAGTCTTCATACATGGTGTGGTAAGTGTGGACCACTGGAATTTTTAATTGTCGCGCCACGAATTTGCCGATGTAGCCCATCGAAAATTCTGTTTGGGTGTGAACAATATCGAGTTTCAGTTCTTTGGCCACCGCGTAAGCATGAAACAATCCGCGCACCGCAATGCGCCGATCAGTAAACGACACAAATGGGACGCTGGTAAACCGAAACAAATTCGGCTCAACGGCTTCTTCTGGGACATGAGGGTCTGAAGTCGTGAAAATGTAAACGGTATGCCCCTTACGTTCCAAATCGTCTTTCAAGGTTTTGATCGACGTTGAAACGCCTGAGACTTGTGGAAAATATGTATCTGTAAAAATACCGATATTCATCAGGCTTCCTCCAAATGACACAGTTGTTAACTATAGTATAGCTTACCAAAGCATATGCGCAAAGTGACTCACTGCACAACATTGTACCAGTTTTTTGCCGCTGACTAATCCTACTGAAGTCCCAATTTACGATTTTAACAATTCTATAAAGTCACGCTGTCTTCACACTTTAGTCACCAATTCATGGCATCATGGAGCCAAAGGGAGTGATCACATGCAGCGCAGACGTCAACGCCTTCGAAAAAAACACTGGGGTCGCCGGATTTTAATCACGGTTTTGATCCTCGTGGCCATTTGCGGCTTAGGGGTCGTATTTTTCCCACAATTCAACAATACCATGCGCAACGTGTCTGGCGGTAATGATACACCGGCAGACAAAGCCGTTAAATCTGCTTTAGTCAGTCAACTCAATGCACAAAAAACCGGCGATGCAACTACTGACGCCGCCATTGATACGGCGACTACGGCAATCACCAATACAAAAATGAGCACCTTGATGAAAGCAGCCAAGGATCAAAGTGCTGCCACTGCCATGCTCGAACGAAATGGGCTGT
>CAKRHU010000071.1 GCA_934339215.1 uncultured Lacticaseibacillus sp. | reverse complement strand
GTGACTGGTAAGACTGGCTGTTGTGGCAAAAGCGGGTCGTTGACTTGTAAGATCTGAATCATAGTGGGGATGTCAAATCCGGCGCCAATCGAGTCGATCCATTGGCCTTGATTTTGGTCAAAGCGCGATACCGCCAAAACATGCGCCGCCGTTTCGCCAGTGGCAAGATTTACGACTGGGGCGGTATAGTAGGTGAATAAATTCAGCAATTCGCGCGTCCCAGCAGTGGTCAAAGTTTTGCCATCGATGGTCACGGTATCACGACCACGGCGTTTAGATAAGTACAAATTAGAATCCGCGCGGCGGATCACATCTAAAACCGTGTGCTCGTCTGCTGCGCCAACCGTGGCACCGACAGAAGCAGACAGCTTCAACGTGTGGTCGTCAAGTTGGAATTCATGGTTGCGCAGTTGTTGCCAAAGCGTACGGGCAAAATCATTCACATCAACGTCGGCGTCAGTGATGATCGAAAATTCTTCACCGCCAGTGCGATAAAGAATGGCTTGATATTGAGTGCATAATTTTGACACTAAATCAGCGGTATGTTGTAACACGAGATCGCCTGCAGGATGCCCGTATTCGTCATTGACCGATTTGAAATAATCCAAATCAAACATCACCAAGTTGAAGCTGCCTTGCGTCATGGTTTCAGCGAGATCTTGGCGAAAGCGTGAATATGACAAAGCGTGCGTGAGGCGATCGTGATCAGCCACTTGTTTTAACTTGGCGGTTTGGTCGCGCCGCCGATGCTCAAAGCCCCATAACCAGTGATGTTCCACCACCAAGATCAAAAAGGTGATCAACACGCGCGCTGTGATCACGTCGGCAGTAGTGACTTGCGGTTGCCAAAACAAGGCCCAAAAATAAATTCCTAACCCAAGCGTTGCCCATAAGTGATAAGCGACATATTTATGGATGAACCACAAGCCCACTAACCCGACCACCAGCCCGATCCAGATCCATGGCCAAATTTCATTGGCGATCGGCGTGACTGGTAAAAAGCCGATGAATGCCAACAGTGACAAGCCGCGCACCAAATAACCACGCCAGCCGATATGTCCATCTAATAAGGCGATCACCAAAGCAAAATAGGCGATATTCAAATAAAAGCGTTGCGAGTCCGGGTAAACCGTCCCGCACAGCACGCAAAAAGCGGCCAATAACGCATTGGATACTGGCAAGCCGATTTGGGCCAATAAACCACGTTGACGCCAAATATATTCATAATACATGGTATAGCCGGCGACGATTCCGGCTGATAATAACACATGAATCGCCCATAACGCCCAAGCGTGCATAATTGGCCTCGTTTTCCCTGAAGGATAATGATATTCTCATATTAACGTATTAATTAGTGAATTAAAACGAAAAGGAGGTTGCCATGATGAGTATTTTATCGCAGTGGTTTGTTGATACGGTCATATCTGTTTTAGCGTTGGCGGGTTATGTCACGTATTATAATCAACTGCTCAATGGCGACCATCCTTATACGCGAATGCGCATCGATGTGATGATCATAGGCGTTGCTTTCGGCCTACAATTGGCGCAATGGGTCGATCCACAACGCATGAAAGTTTATGAGAACTTGCAGCTGTTGGTTTTGGCCTTCCCATTATTAGGCACGGATATGGACCGCAGGCATTTATGGGTGCGCGGCCTGGGATTGATCGGTTTTTCGACGCTAAATCACAATACCTTGATTTGGTGGCAATTTGGCGTCGGCATGGCAGGCCAAGTGCTGGTGATCTATGTCATGCAGCGGTACTACAACACGCTGCGCGAGCATTTCAGTTGGAACACCTTGTTGATGTTGGCGTTAGTGACGGGCTATTGGGTACCGCGGACAGAACTCAGTTGGTCGACTCGCATTGGCTTGATCATCACGTACTTGATCATTTCCAGTGTGAATTTCTGGTATTGGAAAGCCTTGCGGATCGCGGATCAACGCTACTCTAAGTTAGCGCACCAAGTCGATTTTGATCCGTTGACGAATGCTGCCAGTTTTAGCCTTTTTCGTCAAAATGCCACGCATGCTTTTGCTCATGCCCGCAAGCACGATCAATCATTGATCGTGATGATGCTGGATATCGATTATTTCAAGCGTATCAACGATCATTATGGTCATCCAGTGGGGATGCGGTGTTGATCGCCTGCCTACATCGCTTAGAATCAGTTTTGAAACCACATGGTGCGCGAATTTATCGGACTGGTGGCGAAGAATTTACGGTGTTATTGCCACAAGTCACGTTGAATGATGCTGAAGACTTGGCGATTGCTTGTCGCCAAGCGATGCGCAAAGCGCCACTATCAGCGGCTGATCAACAAATTGATGTGACGATTTCCATGGGGATCGCGGATCAACGTGTTGAAGATGCCGATTTTGATGCGTTGTATGCGCGTTGTGATGCGGATTTATATCGCTCAAAAGCCCGCGGCCGCGATACCGTGACGGTCAATGGGCAGACACTTTGGCGTCATGATCGTTTAACGGTCAGTCATTTCTTTGTGGAATACACCCAATCGGTAATGACTTTCGACGAACATATGCCGTTGCGTGCTGGCTTGGCGGCCCGTTATTGGGTCGAACAAGCCCAAGTTTGGCAGCGAGCCGATCAATGGCACATGGCGATTTTAGAAGCGTTACGCTTCCTCAAAGAAGCCAGCGTGAAGACGCAATTGCGCCAAGTTGCACTTGAGGTTTCAGCGACGCAATTTGCCGATCCCAGATTATTTCCGCAACTGTGTAAGTGGCTAGATAACACTGAGTCAGTGGATGAGTTGCGGTTAGTATTGACGCAAAGCCCATCTGTCGCTTTAGTAGCCACCAATGCAGAGCGTTTTGCCCAGCACCACATCAGCTTGGGGCTACATCCAAGCGTCGATAGTAATTGGCAAGGCTGTTTGCCGTTTCTTTCAGAGCTAGTGGTGGACATGCAACAAGATTCAACGTGTCATCAACAAACGATCGCTGATGCCGCCAAAAGGTCAGGCGTGCCGCTATGTGCGCGTCGCGTTGATTCAGAAGGCTTAGCCAAGCAGGCCCGCGTGCTTGGCGCAGTGGCTGGCAGTGGGGAATACTTTGGCGCACCAGTATTACCACAAGTCGTGGCGCGCACCAATCGTGATCAATTGAATGCTTAATGAAAACAGGACGCCATGTCGGCGATCCTGTTTTTGTGCGTTAATTGAAAGAATAAAAGCAGATTAGTGATATGAACCGAAATAAATTTAAACTATGTTGGCGCTTACAAATAACCCATGGAAAGATAAATTCATTGTAGTTTGGTTGAAAATGGGTGATAATTGACTTGTATATGCAGTGCACGCAGTCTGGGGGGAGTGCGCACATGGAAGGACCAAAAAGTACCTTTGGGGTGACCGCGCCACTACCAGCGTGGTTATTCCTTTTACAACTGATGATCGTGTCGATGCTTGCGGTTGGGTTTGTCAGCTATTATCGGCGGACTTGGCATTATGTGTTTGATACGGAACATGATAACCACACGCAATTTAAAGCGTTGCGTGGCGGTTTATTGGTGCTGGTTTTACTGTTAGGCCTAGGCTTTCATTTTGCTGGCGCCATCATGTATACCAATAGCATCGTGTTTTATAACATTGGCTTATTTCTACTGACGTTCACGCTATTAGATCGCTCGGCGTCTTGGTGGGAGTTTGGGGCTCGGGTGATCGGGTTAGTGGTGATTTGGAGTGATCACTATCGGCCCCATTTTGACCGTTGGCAATATACAGTATCGCTGATTTTATTGGGGATCGCAGTCGGCTTGATCTGGCGTTATCGCGATGAGATCCGTTATAATCCCGTGCGTCATATCGGATTGTTTGCATACATAGGCGTGGTTTTCTGGTCCTTGCTACCGGAAGTATCATTGGGTGTGCAGATGAGCTTGGGGATTCGGTTAGAAGGCTTCATCCTGTATGTGGCGATGGCTTGTGCCACAGGGATCTTCATGCATAATCGTCATGTCGAAGATCAACGCAACCGAGCCAATGCCCAACTGGCCCATTATGATACTTTAACCGATACCTTATCGGCTTCACTATATCAAACCACGGCGCCGCGGGTTTTTGATTCAGCCCGCACCCAACAAAAGCAGTTGACCATGGCGGTGATCGATATTGACCACTTCAAGCAAGTCAATGATCACTATGGGCATTTAACTGGGGACGAATTGTTGTCTGGCGTCGCTAAGTTGATGTCAGACACGTTGAGCAAATATTCCGGTAAACACTCGCTTTATCGGGCTGGTGGCGAAGAGTTCAATATTTTGTTTGAAGATGTGTCAGACAGCTTAGTGGAGATCATCGTCACGGCCATCTGGCAAACAGTGCGCACCGCTAAGCTAGTTGCTGGCCGCTTTGAGATCCCAGCGACGGTTTCCATCGGGGTCGCCAAAATGATGACGACTGATGAATCGGTTGACGATCTCTATGCGCGTGCAGATGAAAATCTGTATCAAAGCAAACATAACGGCCGCGATGCCATCACCATCATGGGGCATACGTTAGCACATGAACAAACCTCGCGCGTGATGTCGATCCGTACCTTATTGACGCAACATGTCGTGGATACACAAGTGACACCGACTGCCTTAGTTTATGATGAATTGATTTTAGCCAAGTATGTGGATGAGTATGATCGCTGGGACTTTCCAGATGTGATCGCGTTGCCACTTTTGGTGCAAATGAACTTTTTGCATGAAGCCTTGAAAGCCCAAGCCGCACCTAGGATCATGATCAATGTGTTACCAGAAGTATTTGTCGCGTCCCATACACCACAGCGCTTGGCAGAGTTTCGTGAGCAGGAGCCGAAGTTGTCGATTTTAGCTGTGGAGTTGACACTGTTGCCAGATCTTGAAACCTTAACTCAGGTTTCAAAAGTCTATCATGCGCGCGATTTAAGGATCGTCTTGAAGAACTTTGCACCAGATAATGATCTTGAAACCTTCAAACCGTACTTGGCTTTGATCGATGGGGTGAAAATGCGCGCCAATGATTTACGCAACTTGTATGCAACGCCTGAAGGTCCAAACCAAATCGCAGCCTTGCAAGCAGCCTGTGATGCGGTCAATGTTGATATTATTGTCAACGATGTCGAGAATTCCCAAGATGCCGAATTTGCTAAAAATGTGATCAAGTCCCGCTATACCCAAGGCTACTACTTCGATCGCCCAGCCTTGCCGCGCATGGCTTAATGCAAATGCTTTCTGGTATCGTAAGTGTCTTGGACCTGCCATTTGGCGTCAGTGGTCTGGCTTCGTTTCGATGATTTGAGGTTGGTGCCGTGCGGCCGGCTCCAGTAAGCGGCAAAGTACGCCGATGTTCTTCCACCTGCTTTTTGAGCGAAGAAACCCAATTGTCTCAAAAAGCACCAGTAACTTGGCCATTTTTCTGCAGGGTCGCCAAGGCGCCGGAATCTCCAAATTTCTGTGCTAGAGCCAGATAAATAAGCCTAATATCTAAAACGAGGCCCAGACAATTTGTCTGAGCCTCATTTGGGTTAGTGGACATCAGTATCGGTTTGTGCCAGTTGCGCTTGACGGCGGTAAGCACTAGGGGTGATGTCGAATTGTTTTTTGAAGGTGTGATCGAAGTTAGCCGGGTTCTTGTAGCCTAGGCTAAAGCCGATTTCAGCGACAGATTGAGCTGTCATGGCGAGCATTTTCTTGGCTTGATTCATGCGGATAAAGCGCAACTCAGCAGAAAATGGCTTTTTGAATAAGTCGTGGCAAAGCCGAGAGAAGTAGTTCGGCTCATAACCGAAATATTCTGCGGCGGACTTCAAGGTCACTGAGTCGATATGCGCCATGATGTAGTTGAGGATCAAGCCGACTTGATGGGCCTTGTCAGCGCCGCGCAAGTTGTCTTCTGGGAAGTCGGATTCGATGATCATCATCGCATTTAGCCGCGCCCGGGATAATTCTGTCAGCAATAAGTTGGCGACCATGGAAGCTTCATAGCGCAAGTAACCATCTTGTGGCTGCATTAACATCAAGCGCGCCAATTGTTCACAATAGCCGTTGGTCAATTCATGAGCGATGCGGCGGAAAACGATGTGTGCGGTGTCCGTGCTTTGTAAAAAGCTGGTGATCATCGCGTTAGGGCCGATGCCGACAGTGTTCGCCACTGGTAAAATGAAGAAACGGACTTGTAGCGGGCGGTTGGCGCCGTAAGCTTCTAGTTGGGCGGGCATCGGGTTGTGGATCAAAACGATGTCGCCAGTTTTTAAAGCTAATGGGCGACCCTTTAACCGCAGTAAACAATCACGGCGACATTGAATGATCGCCAATTGTGTCCCGCCAGCTTCAGGATCAGGCGGGGCACTTAACGGACTGAGGTCCAATTCGACTGTGGTGGCACTCCAAATTGGCGTATACATGCAAAGCTCCTCCTCGAGATTGTGTCTATCTGACAATTTTAGCACAAAAAAGCTGAACTCGGGCAGGACATTTCCCAGGAAATGTCAGACTCGCATAATAAAACAGACAATTTAGCGTGTATCCGGTAACATTTTATTGACGTACAATAAGTTAGTCAGATACCTAGGAGGGATGCTTATGGACGCTAAGTTTCTTGAAGTCTTGCAACACGAAGGCCCAGTCACGATCATTACGATCAACGCCAACCCGGCGCATGTGGTGAATACGTGGATGTCTTACATTACGCTGAAAGATCAGCAATTGTTGATCCCAGCGGCAGGCATGCACAGTATCGAAGCGGATTTTCCCACCGATAACCATGTGCTGTTGACCTTCGGCTCCAAAGAAGTTGAGGGGACTGTGGGGCCAGGGGCTGGTTTTCACGTCGCCGGACGTGGGCACTTTGTTGAATCAGGTGCCGATTTTGACGCCAAAAAAGCCCAATTCCCATGGTTGACCCGGATGCTTGTCGTCGATGTCGATGACGTCCAACAAAAGATCTGATCAATGTGCTACCATGTCACGGAACTGATCGGATGAATACCTTACACACAAACAAACACGCCGCCTAATGCCTAGGTGGCGTGTTTGTTTGTGGTTTTAATTGAGTGGTTGTGGGGCTTGGTCACCGATTTGTAAGGTGACGCGCCATTGTTTACCGTCGCGAGTGGCGACAGCTTGGTAATGTTCATTGGTATCCCAAGTTTCAAAGTCTAATTGATAGCCGACTTCAGCTTTTTGCAAGCCATTTTCCATTAAAAGGGCAGTTTCTGGATAACCATTTTTGGCGAGTTTTTGTAAAACGATGCGTTCAACGGTGCGGCGTTCGCGAGCGCCGTGATTGAATAAGGCGGTAATGACCATACCCGGTCACCTCCAAGTGAATTGATACTCTTATTGTAGATCTTCTACAAAAATGTTGTTACAAAGCTTAAGCGAGTTTAATGTGATGCCTTTAAGCTTTACGAAATCGTTATAAAATCTAGGCTTTTCTGAAACAAAAACCGTTGCACGTGTCAGAATCGACGTTGTGCAACGGTTTTTCAATTAGATACTGCAACTTTCGCAGGCATTAGCGCCGATTTCATCTGCATCATCAGTGAAGGTGCGGATGTAGTAAATCG
>CAKRHU010000070.1 GCA_934339215.1 uncultured Lacticaseibacillus sp. | reverse complement strand
GTCGGCTTGCCGATGACGCCACGCGTAATCGCCAACCGCTGCTTTTGCCCACCAGAGAAGTTGGCGGAGCGTTCTTCCACTTGTGCGTCAAAATGCGCATCTAAACGGTCGATAAATTCTGCCGACTGTGCGACATTAGCCGCCCACCGCATATCCGGCAAGGTCGCATCAGGTTTACCTTGCCGCAAGTTATTGGCAATCGTGCCAGAAAACAGCGTCGCGCGTTGCAACACCATGGCGACGTTTCCACGCAAGGTGGCGGCATTGAGGTCGCGCACATCCTGCCCGCCGATGCGAATCGTCCCACGATCAACATCAAATAATCTTGGGATCAATTGGGCCAGGGTCGATTTGCCAGACCCAGTTGCGCCAACGATCCCAAGCATTTCACCAGGCGCCACTTTGAAGCTGACGTCTTTTAGCGTCGGCTCCTGGTCTCCAGGATAAGTAAAAGTCACATCATTGAATTCCAAGCTACCGGTGAGTTTTTCTTCGGGGCCTTGTGGCAAGACCATCGAAGGGGCATGTTCGAGCACTTTGCCGATCCGCCCTAAGGAAACAAACGCCCGCGTGGCCCCAGTGAGGATGAATGAGGCATTGATGATCGCCATCAACAACTGCATCACATAACTGATGAAGCTCGACACCGCGGCCAAGTCACTAGGGTGCGCCCCAATACTGCGCCCGACTAGCAACAATACCCCCACACAAGTCAGGTTAGCGATCAAAAAGAACCCAGGCATCATCCATGAAAAGGTATAGCCGATTTTCACAGTGATATCGATCATGCGATCAGACGCCTTGGTAAATTGTTTGATCTGTTGCGGTTCTTGGTTGAAGGACTTCACCACGCGCACGCCCATTAAGTTCTCGCGCGCAATGGTGTTGACTTCATCGATATCGGTTTGGACTTTGGCAAACAAGCCGCCCATTTTCTTGGTGCCAAATACTGCGATCAACACGACGATCACGATCATCAACACGATCACCCACCACATGCGCGGAATCGTGATCAATGCCAAAATCAACGCGCCGACAAATAACACCGGTACCCGGAAGACAATTTGAAACACCGACATCAGCATGCCTTGCACTTGGTTGACATCGTTGGTCATGCGCACCACCAAGTTGCTGGCAGAGAATTGCTCAATATCGGCGAAGGCGAATTTCTGCACTTGGGCATATAAATCCCGCCGCATGGTCGTCGCCACCCCTACCGCCGTTTCAGCAGAATAAAAGGTATTCACGATCCCAGCAGCGATGCCTAAAAGCGCCAGCCCCACCAGCCAAATACCTAAACGCAACACCGTTTTCTGATCGTTTGCAATGATGGCAGTCATCATCGACTGCAACAGTCGTGGTTGCCAAAGCATGGCAAACGCCAACACGATCGTCGCCGCGGTCGCAATAATTGCTGGTTTGCCCAAACGCCGTAAATACGGCCATAGAGTTTTCATAGTGCCCCCCTTACTGCTTTTAAATAAAAATCCTTTTGGTGAACAAGTCAGCTTCAACTGGCTTGCCCTTTGATCCCGCAGGTTCCTTACCCTAAAGCTCTCATAAATTATTAATATTCTAATCGTACCACGGAAAGTCACAGAATCACCAATGATTATGATATTTACCAACAAGCCTTGAGGCGGTAAACTAAACCATATCGCTTTTTGGAGGATCCGTGATGTTTATTCGTACTGCCCAACCTATTGATGCTACAGCCTTGTTGACGATTTATGCGCCTTTTGTCACGCAAACGACGGTGACTTTAGAAACTGAAGTCCCAACGATTGCTGACTTCACGCAACGCATTATCGACACGCTACCGGATTATCCCTATCTAGTTGCTTGCGCTGACAACGGTGATATTCTCGGATACGCTTATGCCCATCGCTACAAAGAACGGCTGGGTTATAACTGGACCGTGGAAACCAGTATTTATGTCGGTCAATCAGGACATGGTGTCGGTCGCGCACTTTATCACGCCTTAACTGAAATCCTCATGCAACAACATGTGCAAACCATGATGGCCTGCGTCACCGGCAATAATCAGCGTAGCTTAGACTTTCACACGCATCTCGGCTTTGCCTCAGTTGGCCACTTCGAAAAAATCGGCTACAAGCTCGATCAATGGGTCGATATTCACTGGTTTGAAAAACGCCTTAGTGAAGGTGTGCCTCAAGCGTTTATTCCCTTTAGCCAATTACCAACACAATCGCAAGCTCATACGGCATAAGATGTATCAAGCTGACTTAGATGTTTTGAGTCAGCTTTTTTGTTGTCGCCGTTTTTGGCAACACAAGACCAACAGTCTGGCATCATCATTACAATCAGCTCATATCGATTAGTTTGTTTCCGAGGCAATAACCAGATGCCAAGGACTGAGCCTTACAAAGGCGAGCTTGATCATCGTCGTGAAAGTGAAATCAAGTAAGACGCCGGTTTGTGGCGGCTTGCGCAGATCTCACCGGTAAAAAATAAAACGGAGTGATTTTCTCCGGTTTATTTTTTAGGCGTAAGAACATCAGCTGGGCTTGCCGATTTCTGAAGCCGGCCGCACAACGATGATCAAGCTCGCTGGAGTGAGGCCCAGTCCTTGGCGTCTCATCGAAAGCACAAAAAAGCCATCATCGAGAAATAATTCCCAATGATGGCTCACTTTATAATCAGTTGATTAGAAAGCTTGGGCGTCAACTTTGACACCAGGCCCGAAGGTGGAAGTCAAAGTCAAGCTCTTGATGTAAACACCCTTGGTAGATGCAGGACGTGCTTTGGTGATCACGTCGTTCATCGCCTTGAAGTTTTCAGCAAGTTTTTCTTCAGAGAAGGAAACCTTACCGATCGGTGCGTGAACGATACCAGCCTTGTCGGCACGGTAAGCCACTTGACCTGCTTTGATGTCGTTAACTGCTTTAGTCACGTCCATCGTCACAGTACCGGTCTTTGGGTTAGGCATCAAGCCTTTAGGACCAAGGACACGGCCTAAACGACCAACCTTAGCCATCATCGGTGGCGTTGCAACCGCAACGTCAAAGTCCAACCAGCCGTCTTGGATCTTTTGAACCAAGTCGTCGCCGCCGACAAAATCAGCGCCAGCTTCTTCAGCCATTTTGGCTTGTGGGCCTTCGGCGAAGACGATGACAGTTTGGCTACGGCCAGTCCCGTTAGGAAGCACAACGGCCCCACGGATCTGTTGGTCAGCTTGTTTTACGTCGATGTTTAAGTTGTAAGCAACTTCAACAGTTGCGTCAAACTTAGCAAAGTCGATGGCCTTAACTAATGCGACAGCTTCTGCTGGGGCGTAAGTCTTGGTTGCGTCAACTTGCTTTTGTGCTTCAAGAAACTTCTTTGCTTTTTTAGCCATTTTGGGAATTTTCCTCCTTGCAAATGTGGTCAGCGGGCCTTAGCCCTTCCACTTGATTCACTCGGCTTTGGCCGAGGATCCGGACAGTTCTTAGCCTTCGACAGTGAAGCCCATTGAACGAGCTGTCCCTTCAACCATGCGCATAGCAGCTTCGACGTCTGCAGCGTTAAGGTCTTGCATCTTCGTTTCAGCGATTTGACGAACTTGATCCTTAGTCACAGTAGCGACTTTCTTGGTGTTTGGTTCGCCAGAACCGTGTTCAACGCCAGCGGCTTTCTTAAGCAAGATAGCTGCTGGAGGGGTCTTAGTAACGAATTCGAAGGAACGATCTTCGAACACAGTGATCACAACAGGGATAATCATGCCTGCTTGATCAGCAGTGCGTGCATTGAAATCCTTGGTGAAACCCATGATGTTGATCCCGGCCTGCCCTAAAGCAGGACCTACTGGAGGAGCTGGAGTTGCCTTCCCCGCAGGGATCTGGAGTTTAACGATGTTTGCTACTTTTTTAGCCACGAAACATAACCTCCTTAAGTCCGTGATGTGGTCATGATGGCCAAGTCAATTTTGGCCTCCCACGTGTATGCACAAAACATACCAGAATAGATTAGCATGAAAAAAAGGCCTTTGCAAGCAAAACCTAGCGATACACTGACGGAAAAATCTTTGCCGCAACCAAAACTTACTATTATAAGCTGTCCACGGCTTTCAAAAGCCACAACGCACACAAAGCCCACGAAACAGGCTGCCATTTCGTGGCCTTCAGACTTTGACGCCAATTCAATGACGTCCATGCAGTTCATACGGTTCAAGTGCGTGTCTATGTCGCCTTGGGCTCTCCACGTTCGGGATTAAAGATGACTTGGTATAAACGCAAAAAAGCCACCACCGAATCAGCTCCAGTGATGACTCATCAAAAATCAATTAGTTTTTGTCAACTTGATCGTAATCAAGTTCTGCGGCAGTTTCACGATCAAACATATTGATGGTCACGCGCAGCTTTTGCTTTTCTTTGTCGTTGGCCGTGACTTTACCTTCCATGCCAGCAAAGGCGCCATCGATGATGGTAACCGTTTCGCCAAGATCAAAGTCAACGTTAGCCGTCTTGCGCGCGCTCATACCCAAGGAATGTAAGATACTGGTGATTTCTTCTGGTTCCAATGGCGCAGGCTTGGAGCCGGCACCGTGAGAGCCGACGAAACCAGTCACGCCTGGGGTGTTTCGCACGACGAACCAAGATTCATCTGTCATGACCATTTCCACTAAGACATAGCCTGGGAAGGTCTTTTCCATGACTTGCTTGGCCTTACCATTTTTGGTTTGGGTTTCTTCTTCTTCTGGCACGATCACGCGGAAAATAAAGTCATCCATGCCCATGGACCCCGCGCGGGATTCCAAGTTTTGTTTGACTTTGTTTTCGTAACCAGAGTAAGTATGCAAGACATACCATTGTTTTTCGACAGATTCTACCATGATGCGCTCCTTTTAATTTGATTGCGACAAAATAAAAAACCGTCCATTACCGGCACGGTTTTTTCGTTGGTTCAAGTATAGCAAAACTCGACTTAGAATACAAACAGCTTCAACAAGGTCAAAATGACAAAGTCGGCTAAAGCGAAGTAAATCGCAAACAGCACAGACGTCATCACAACCGTTGAGGTGTCACGCCGAGTTTCCTTGGCGTTGGGCCAAGTGACAGCTTTCATTTCTTGGAATACACTTTTGATAAATTTCATGAATTTCTCTCCCAACGCCTAAGGGCTTACTTGGTTTCGCGATGTTCAGTGACTTTTTTGCAGTACTTACAATATTTGTTTAAGGTCAAACGTTCAGTACGTTTCTTGTTTTCAGGAACGAAGTAATTGCGCCGGCCACACACAGAGCAGGCCATTGCGACTTTTTTGACAGACATAAGGAATTTCCTCCAGACTACTTACAATGTATCAGAAATTCAAAACCCCTGCAACTAAGAGTAACACAACTTCTGCCGCTGCGGTGATCAACAAGGTTTTGATCGCCAAATTGAAGGTCTTGCGCTTATCTTGTAACGCCATAAACCCAGCCGTGTTTTTCGCCACTAACGGCCACAACAATAACGTCAACAACGACAACCAAGGCAACGCGCGCAACAACACCGCTACCACGATCATCAAAAAGGCAATCCGCGGCAACCATGGATAAACTTTCAGCGCGCGTGATTTACCTAAATAATAAGGCAACGTAAAGCGTTGGTTGCGCTGATCTTGATCTAAGTCACAAATATTATCGGCAAACATCACGGTGCCGTCGAGGATCACGATCGGCAATGCCACTAACAGTAGTTGCAAACATTGCGCCATATCCAACCCCAAGCGGAATTGACTCCAAGTCAAGCTCAAGGTCATCGGTTGCGGCACGATATTGACAAACACTGCAATGAAAATCGTCCCAAAGCCTTCGCACATCCCCGCCAAAAATTCGCCACTGGGAATTCGCGACAACGGTACTGGCCCAAAAGTATAAAAAATCGCCACAAAAATCGCGGCCCCGCCGATCACCAACAAACTCAAATTCGTGCGAAACACCAGCCACAACCCACATAAGCAGGCAATTGCTAAGAAAGTCAGCATCAAATTCAAAATACGTTTAGGATTTAAGTGCTCGCGCCCGAGAATGTTTTGCGTGGCACGATAATGGTCATCTTTGGCTTTATAGAAGTCTTGGACATTGTTAAAGCCGGTGACAAACAGCGCGATGCTCATTTGCCCGACAAAATAGATCAAAGTGTTGCCCCAGTTGAGCTGATGGTAATGTACCCAGGCATAACTGACCCCAAACAAGAAAGGCAACAAGCTGGCGGCTTTAGCTGGTAGCCGGATCAATTCTAAAAATAGTGGCCAAGTTAATTTCTCATAGGTCATCGACTCAACCCCCAATCCAGCATTAACGCCACGATCAAGGCGATATTTTCAGCCACCAACGATAACAGCGCGGTGTTAAATGTTTTGGCTTTATCTTGTAAGGCCAAGAATTTCTGCGTGTTGCGCCAAACCAACGGCAAAGCAATCAACACGATCAAAGCAGGCCAGCTCAATAAGCCAAAGCCCACGGCAACCAGGATCGCCACAAAGCCGCCATATGCCAAGCTCGCATATAGGCCTAACGCCTGCGCATGCGTCAAATACATCGGCAGCGTCGTGCGGTGATTGGCTTCATCTTCTTTTAAATCGCACAAATTATTGGCCAACATCACATTGGCAATCGTCCCCATCGGCATCACACACACCAACACCAAGGTGACCAGCGCGACCCAACTGCCTGACACAAATAAATCCGGCCATTGCCAAGTCACTGCCACAAAGCTTTGCGGCAACACGTTGACAAACACCATTAAAAACGGGATCCCGAAACCCATCGTGACCCCAGAGAACACTTCCCCTAATGGCAAACGATTCAGCGGGATTGGCCCAGACGTGTAAAAGATCCCGATCAACACGCAAAAACCACCGATGAAAAACAAGACCCATTGCGTGCGCCAAACTAACCATAAGCCGAGCACTAAGGCGGCAAACAGCAAGAAAATGATCAAATTCAGCACCGTTTGTGGGTTTAAATGCCGCCGCCCGATCACATTGGTATTGGTTTGATAATCTTTGGTCACAGCATGTTGGTAATCCATTAAATTATTGATGGCAGTGGTGGCCATATCGATACAAAGCAAGGCCACAAAAAACAACAGGCTATTCAGCCCGTTGACTTGATAAAAATAAGCGAGGCTAAAGCCTAACCCAACCAAGCATGGCAAAATACTGGCCAACTTGGTTTTAGCTTCAACCACTTCAAGAAATGCTTTGATCGTCATTATTTCAACTCCGCCAAAGTATACCCTGAGTTCGGCAACAACTTGAAGGTCTTCTTCAAGCCACTGGAAATGTAGACCTTTTTATCTTTGGTGATAAAAATGGCTTCCGCATAACCGGTTTTTTCAATGAACGCCATGCCGCCTTTGAGCCCTTTATCAAAGGTCGCGGTAGACAACGCATCCCCATCAACGGACTTCTTGGTGATGATCGACACGCCCATCAAGTTGTTTTCAAATGGATAACCGGTTTTGGGATCCATTAAATGGGAATAAACATGCCCGTCAACTTTCAAGTAGCGTTCATAGATCCCGCTGGTCACGATCGTCATGTTCTTGGCTGGCACAGTCCCGATCGCCGTCCCGCGAGATTTCTTAGGATCTTGAATCCCGACGGTCCAGTCTTTATTGGTGCCTTTAGGGGA
>CAKRHU010000069.1 GCA_934339215.1 uncultured Lacticaseibacillus sp. | reverse complement strand
TTATTGGGTCACTAAAGGTTTCTGCGCCAAATCATGACGGAAATGTTGTAAACGGCGGATCGCCCATTCATAGCGCTCAGCCGAGAAAAGACTGGCATAATCGCCTAATGTGGAAGACCCAGTCCAATTGAAGAAATCATGGGTAAATAATTGCTCTTGTTGCAAAGATTCGAATTGGCGAATCATTTTACGGTGGGTGTTTTGCAGCCGCTTGAACGCTTCATCGACACTGAGGTCTTGATTCAACTGCCGCAATTGTTCGGACAACTTGCTGCTAGTTTGCCAAGTGTAGCCTTTTGGCAAAAAGCGCACGCGCTGTTCGCCTTTCAAGTTGGTCGTGCTCCAGTGTAGATACAAAGCCTGCCAAGCGCTCAAGTGTACCAACACATCGCGCAAGTTGCGGTCGCGGCCTTTGAAACTGAATTCTTTGGTCTTGCTTGCAGCGGGCAAGGCGTTGATCAATTCTATTAATTCATCAAATTTTGTCCGTGAAGCAATCAGTAGCTCCTGTCTTGTTTGAGGCTTAACCATGTTGATATCTCCTCTTCAAGTCCAAAAATTCTGCCTACACTTCCATTTTCGGTCAGAGTTGGCCAGAATACAAGGCGAATCCTATAATATTATTTCCGGGTTTATGGTATGATAGCTCCAATTATGCGTTTAAAAAGGAGGTGCACGATGGAGATCTGGGGTTTGCGGTTGGTCACGTTTATGGCAAATTTGATCATGTTGATCAGTTTCATTTGGTTATATGTTTGGATCGACCAAAACAATCGCCAGCCGTTCATCAAACATTCCCGCCAGTGGCTATTGATCGGCTTGACCACTGGCTTTCTGCTGTTTTTTCATGTTGATTCGTTGCTGAACATCGCCAATGCGGGACATCCAGTCGGGTATGGGTGGACCTTTTTGAATTTTCAATTGATCACCATGCTTTACGCCTTGTTATCAACACGCACCCGCGCGATGACGATTGTCATGATGCTCATCGGCGGCAGCTGGTTTATTTGGATGATGGCTTGGCACCAAGCTTGGTGGGTGATTTTCCCCATGCTTTTAACTGTCGCGGCCCATCATTTTGCCGACCTATTGACCACAAAGCGTTGGTTGTATTATCCGTTTGGCTTTTTGTTTGCCATCCCTGCATACGTGGTAAACTATCGAGCGCTTGATGGCATCGATGTTGGGTGGCCGTTTTTACTCGGCGGATATTTACTACTTGAATTCGCCTTGTGGGAAACCAACTGGCAATTCAACTCACGCGTCCGCAATGATCGGCGCTTGAAAAAAGAAGCCTCGATCGATTCGCTGACTGGGCTATTGAACTTTGGGCAATTTGATAAAGACTTACAAGCCGCCTTTGAACGTTATCAAGATCACAATGAACTCTACTCACTATACACTTTTGACATCGACCACTTTAAAGCCATCAATGATGAATTCGGCCATTTGTCTGGCAATGAAGTCTTAACTGCTGTCGCCAAACACTTGCAACGGTTATCCGGCACTTGGGAATACCGCGCCAAAGTCTACCGCACTGGTGGCGAAGAATTCTCGGTGATCTTGTTTCATGTGGTGGAGTCCTACCAGCGTGCGACTGAAATTTCACAGCAACTGCGCCATGAGCTCAATGGCCTAGAGTTTCGTTTCGATGACCGGTGCTTGCATCTGACGATTTCACTAGGACAAGATCGTGCCACTACCGATGATAAGAACTACCTAGATCTGTATCGCCGGGCGGATGCGTTCTTATATACCTCAAAAAACAATGGTCGCGATGTCGCCACGATTCGCGGACAACTGGTGCATTAACGCCAAAAAGCTTCCGCTCAGCCAGCTGATGACTGAACGGAAGCTTTTTATTTGAGCGTTTTGGGTTGTTGCCAAACCTCGACCCCACCACGCCGGCAATCAAGCGTGATACCCCAGTGTCCTTGAACATCTTGACTGTCAGATACTGTGTACTGAGCATGATCATGTTTTTGCCGAAAGGTCATGGTATAACTCGGCGCGTCAAAGATGAAATCTTGGGTGCGCGATACTTGGCTCACATCCGTTAGCTGATCAGTTGGATAGCCATGGTTGGCGAGTTGCACCAGCATTTGCCTGTGCGCTTGATGAGTTTGCCAGACACTGTGGCCCCACCAGCCGCCGATCAGTAAAAATGGCAATGCCACTAACAACCAGAATAATTTTTTGGTGGTCATGTCCTGCCTCCTAATGGGTCAGCCATGCCATCGATAAGCGATTAGTGGCATTTTCGTTAACATGCCCTGGCACGCTGCAATTACCCATCACGATCACGGCATCACGACCCGATTGGGTGATACGCAAGAAACATTCAAACCCATAACCGTAACCATTGGCTGAGCGGTAGGGACCATTTTGGTACATGCCACCACCATAAGTCGTTAACGACCCTGGTGCAAACAACAAGGCACTGGCATTATTGCCTCCAATCAAACGACCAGACAATAACGCCGATTCAACGGTATATAAATCATCGACACTCATCATCAACTGACCGGTGCCAAGTTCTTGATGTTGCTGCGCTTGAGTCGTGACGGCTTCAGTCGCATCGCTTAACCCATGCTTGCCTAAATAATGTCCGGCTGCAACACCTGCGACATCACGGTCATAAGCAAAGCGCGTATGCGTTAAATGCAACGGCTTGATGTATTGATTCTCAACTAAGCTTTGATAACTTTGCCCAGTCACTTTCATTAAGATACCAACTAGCACCACGTAATTAGCGGGTTGATATTTGCCGACACCATTCATTGACGACGTGTAGCGTAGTTTTGCCAACATCCGCTGCACCGTCACTTGATCTGAAACATAGTCGCGACTCATAAAACTGCCAGCCACGCTTAAACCTGAAGCCATATCCAACAATTGGCGAATGGTGATCGTATCAGCGCCTGGGACTTGCGGAAAATACTGACTTAATTTGTCATGTAAATGGAGCTTGCCTTGCATCGCTTCATGCATCACCAACCCGGCAGTCAAAGACTTTTGCACCGAGTCGATTTCAAACATCGTCAAAGCAGTATTGGCAGTTTGCGCCGTGGCATGGCCTTGCGCTAATGTCGCAACGCGCTTGCCATTGCGATACAACGCTGCGACGCCAGAGAAATGATCACTTGGAAAATAGTTGTGCAGATCCACAGGGGTTTCGGCTTTGGTAATCGTTTTGACTCGCACCACTGCCTGCGGTTTCGTCGGTTTCGGTTGCGACCACTTGCCGATCGCAAAGCCGACCGTCCCCACCACGCCTAACATCAATAAGACCGCTACCACCTGCGGCCCAATTAATCGGCGTGGATATTTGCGACTACTGCGCATTGGCCCAGCCTTTGGAGAAGAAATAAGGTTGAATGCGATACGTGTCGGGCTTTTGTGGTTTAGTCAAAAACGGCTCAACGACTTTGTCCACTGCTACCCAACCGCGCCAACCTAAATGAATGGTATCTTGCATAAAGTATGGCTGGCTTCCAGCTTTGGTCAGATCCAAGACATGTGAGAACCCTTGGGCTTTGAGTTGGTGTTTGAGTTTTTGGGTGGTGGTAGTGACCATTGGCTGTGACAAGTGCGTATATTGCGCCCATTTGTGATTGATCGGCGGGATCACGAATTGCACTTGAATATGATTTTTGGCAAATTGATCGAGCAACAATTGGAAATCGCCATATTCAGGAGAACGCCGATAATCGAATTTCGCTTGTTTGCCGCGCATTTTGGCAAGCTTGTCGCCGCCTAAACGTTGGGCGAAAAAGTGATTTTCAATGCCAAAATGATTATTGGTCGTCGCCTTGGCCCCGATTTTGCCGGCAAGCGCATCGAGTTGCTGGTCTGTGGCATGATCTGGCAACTGCTTCATCCCTTTTTCAATGCGGGCATAGTGATTGCCCACGGTGAAACGAGAAAACAGGCTGTCTTCATTACGCAACAAGGCTTCATGCACCGCCAAACGCGCATTCAACCCCTTACCTAACTTCACCCCTGCGGCAATATCCAACAAACCTTCGCGAATATCGCTGTGGGCTTTGGCGGGGCTTAATTTCAAGAAGCGCTTGGCGGCATAGCGATCCGCCGCATCGTTAGGTTTTGCGTGCTGCAAGAATTGAATGGCTTGTAGTGGTGAGTAGAAATATTGAAAGGCCCCAGGATTGACCCCTTTAGGCGTGAACCACTGCAAGGACACAATGAAGACGATTTTTTTACCGCGATATTGGCGGATCCAAGACTGGTCATCCAAATAATGGGTCAATGATTGCGTTCCAGGCGCGCCTAACAGAAATGGCCGGTAATTGCGATCATACTTAGCCGCTAATACTGACGGATGAAAAGCGTCCATCCGAGACAATTCAGAACTCCCCATAAACGGGACATAATCGGCCTTCAGTGCTTGGTCTTTGATGCGCTGACCGAGCAAAATATTTGGCGCCATCGACACTGAAGCTTCACGCAACGTTTTTTGATTGAGGTGACCTTGTGGCAGTGGCACGAGCAACACGCCAAGCACTAATGCACACGCTAAGATCACTGGGCCAAAAATCAACCACAGGCGTTTTTTCATTGGGCAGCAGAAACTTTGGCAATGATCTTGTTTGGCGTGTTCCATTCATTGCGGTCAAATTCAGACACGGGCACGGAAATCCCGAGTTGATCTTGTAATTCCAATAACAATTGCACGGTGTCCATCGAATCCAGTAAAGCGGTGGCAAATAAATCGGTGTCTAAAGCCGTGGCTAAATCTTCGCCAGTGAGATCTTGTAAGATGCTTAATACGGTTGTTTTGGTGTCCATTGTCAGTACTCCTTTTTTATTGGAAGAATAATTGGTCTAAAAACCCAGAGAAAATCAAGAAACTAAAGCAAACCACATTGAAGGTGATAAAAATCGCCAACGCTTGCGTGAAGCGGTTATGCGGCATGGTTTTGCGATGCTTTTTCTTAAAGCGTAGCCAAATGTCATTGATGATGATCGCACCGGCATGAAACAAGCCGTACACGATGTAATACCACGTCACCCCGTGCCAAAATCCCATCACTAAGAAGTTGATCAAGTAAGCGACTTGGCTGACGCGAATGCGATTTTTGATCAGCTTGTGTTTCATGATGAAGAAAGTCGTTCTCATGAAAACAAAATCTCGGAACCAAAAGCTCAAACTCATGTGCCAGCGATTCCAGAACTCTTTGATATTCGGCGCAGCAAAAGGTTTGTTGAAGTTCATTGGCGTATCAATCCCCATGATCAAGGAAATCGCTACCGCAAACAAACTGTACCCAGCAAAATCAAAGAACAAGTACATCGAGTAGTCATACATATAGCCAACCAGTGACCATGAGAACCCGCCGATCCTTAGCGCAAAGTGTGCTAACTGCGGCAACCACACCGTACCAAACAAGTAACCCAGCACATATTTGTACAAGAAGCCTAAGAATAAATACTTCACCGCGCGGTTCAACATATCGACATATTTTTCACGTTGCGGCGCCACTTCAACGTCTTTTTCAAACCGCCGGAAGCGATCGATCGGGCCGCTGGAAATCGTCGGCATAAAGCACATGAAGCGGATCACAGGCCAAACTTTTAAGGACTTGATCGTGCCATCGCGCAATTCCATCACGATTTGAACGGCCTTAAACGTCAGATAGCTGATGCCTAAAAAGCCTAATAGCGAAGGCGTCACACTGAACACTGGGGTGACTTTGACAATCACCAGTGGCAAAATTGCGGCCAGTACGGTGATGACAAACCAAGATGTTTGGTTATGCGTTTTACGATAATGCGCATAGGTGAAAATCACCAATACTTGCCATACCAGATAGCCGATCAACGCCACCCCTTGCGTCCATTTTTCACCAGTGAACATCAAGGTGATAAACCCAAGGCTCACCAGCACTTCATAAACTTTCAAGCGGTGGCCATGCCATAAGCCCACCATCAACGGGATCAATGCAATCAGCAAGTAGATAAAATACTGCGGATCTGAATAAGGTTGTAAATTGATCATGCGTTGACCTCAGCGATCAACTGCTTAACAGCAACTTTTCCATTCGCCGTCAGTGGCAACGCGTCGCGATAAATAAAGCGTTGCGGCACCATGTAGCTCATCATCGTACTTTCCAACGACTTGCGAATCGCTTGGGTCAGCTGTAATTCAGATTCAAAGTGATGTTTTTCCGGCACGATGTAAGCAAGCAGTTTGGCCACTTTATGGTCGCGATTATATTTGGGAATCGCGACGCCTTGAGCAATCAGTGGCGCATCATTTAAGTAATGGTTCACTTCTTCTAACTCGATGCGATAGCCATTGAGCTTGATTTGAAAATCAGTCCGCCCGCGGTAGAAGATCATTCCGGCGTCATCGATATAGCCGAGATCCCCTGTGGCATAGCCGGTTTGAGAGAAAGCTTTGGCCGTTTTTTCAGGATTATTGAGATAACCTTTGGACACGCTTGGCCCTTGGATCATCAATTCGCCAACCGTGTGGCCATCTTCTTGGCGCAATGACGCTTCACGCAATGAGATCTTGGTGTCCGGCTTGGCCACCCCGATCGGCAAGCGGGCATACTTTTTTAACACTGCTGGAGTGATTTCAACGGCAGTGACCGCCACTGTTGCTTCAGTTGGGCCATAAGTGTTGTAGACTTGCGCTTCTGGGAAACGCTGCAGTAAGGTTTGGGCCAAGGCATGCGTTAATTCTTCGCCACAGAAGAAAAATTGCTTGAGCTCAGGATAATGGGCCGCATCAAAGTGAGGGTCCAATAAACAAATGCTGGCAAAACTTGGCGTTGAGATCCATACTTGCAGATTTAACGTTGGTAACACGTTAAACAAGGTTTTTAAGTTGGCGGCTTGGGCTTGTGGCATCACTTTCAAAGCCCCGCCTTGCGTCAACGCCGGATAAAGGCCCATTACCGATAAGTCAAACGAATAAGGGGCTTGGCTTAAGATCTGAGCTTGTTTGGGTAAATCAAAGCTGTTCATCCAATTGACGAAACTCAATAAGTTGTTGTGTGAAATTTGCACGCCTTTAGGTTGACCGGTCGTGCCTGACGTAAAGATAATGTAGAACGTGTCATCCCCAGCTACTGGCGTCAACTGCGCTGAATGGGCGCGACTGGCGGCGATAGCTTGCGTGCGTGCATCTAAGACGGGGGTCTGCATTTGCATCGGCAAGTCTGACACGGCTAAAATCAAAGCTGGTTTCGCAATTGCTTCGATCATGGTCAAGCGCGTCTGCGGTGAATGGGTGTCTACTGGAATGTAGGCATGCCCAGATTTCACACAAGCGAGAAAGGCAACAATGGTTTCAAAACTTTGATCGCAATACACCATGATCGGGGATTTTGCTGGTAAGTCACAGCCGGCGATGGCTTGGGCTAAATTGGTGGACGCGGCACTGAGTTGTTGATAATCATACGTTTGGTCATTGATTTGGTAGCACACCTGATGCGGTGCCACTTGGGCTTGCACATCAATGGCTTGAATAATGTCTGTGATCATAATAAACCTCCAAGTAACTAGAATTCGTTATAAATAAAGTGACTGCCCCCTACGCCACGGTAGCTATATAAGTACACCAGTAGTAATAAAATCGCGGCATAAAACAACGTGCGTAGAATAAAGC
>CAKRHU010000068.1 GCA_934339215.1 uncultured Lacticaseibacillus sp. | reverse complement strand
TACATCGTGGCTTGGCGCATGTTCTTTTCGCCTAATGATGGTAAGACTTCAGAAATGTAATTGGCAAACAGTTGGTTCGGGGAGAACAACACCATTTGATCAGCGTCTAAGGTAGTGCGGGCGTGATACAGCAAATACGCCACGCGCTGCAGTACCGCAGAGGTTTTCCCAGAGCCGGCAACGCCTTGGACCACTAAGACATCCGCTTTGGTGTTTCGGATGATGTCGTTTTGTTCTTGTTGAATGGTGGCGACGATGTTTTGCATGTAGTCGTCGGATTGGGCGCCGAGCACTGCTTGCAAGATTTCATCGCCAACGGTTTCTGAGGTGTCAAACATGTTGGTGATCACGCCTTGTTGGATCATGAACTGGCGCTTTTTGGTGAGATCGACTTGGCGTTCACCAACTGGGGTGGCGTAAGTCACTGGCCCGAGCGTCCCGTTGTAATAAACCGAGGCGATCGGAGCGCGCCAGTCGTAGATCAAAAACTGGTTGTCATCATCTTGAAAAGTGCCCGTGCCGATATACAAGGTATCTGGGCCATCGACATCTTGAATATCGATGCGGCCAAAATATGGATTGGAGACTAACCGCTTTAAGCGCGTTTGTTCGTGTTCGAGGATGGTTTCATTTTCCACCGCGCGGGCGACCATCATTTTTTGCTGTTGGACGGCGGCATTGGTTTCCATGCGGTCATCGATTTCAGTGATGTTGACTTTGGTGGCATCGCCATAACTTTGTTCGATGCGCTTCGTATCTTCATGGGCTTCTTTTAATTGCCTGGCGATGATGTCGAGGCGGCGGTGTAATTTAGCTAACACCTGCGTGACGCGGGTTTGTTCTTGTGCTTGAGTTGACGACATGCAGCGAGCCTCCTAAGGTGATTTGCAGGAAAAAACGCAGATTTGTTACACTGAAGGTAACAAATTGGTCTATCTAGTTTATTGCATGTGACGCAATTGTGCAAGTGACGTGCTGTGAAATAGTAAGCAGTCGCGCAAAAAATATGTTAAACTGGGTGATGTTTAAAGTCGGAAACAATGGGTGTATGGAGGGCGACATGAGCAATTTATGGCAAACATTTTTAGAGCGTCGCGGTGATTTGCTTGTGGCGTTGGGCCAACATATCCAAATCTCATTAGTGGCGTTAGTGATCGCAGTGGTGATTGCCTTACCACTGGCAGTATTTTCACTGGGGCATAAACGCTTGGCCAATGTATTGCTGCAGTTGACCGGGATCTTGCAAACCATTCCTTCATTGGCATTGTTAGGCTTATTGATCCCGTTTGTCGGCATTGGGACGACGCCTGCCATTATTGCGCTGGTGGTGTACGCGTTACTCCCGATTTTCCAAAACACCTATGTTGGGTTATCCGAAATCGATCCCGCCTATGAAGAAGCCGCTGAAGCGTTTGGCATGACGCGGTTTCAAAAATTGCGCAAAGTTGAATTACCGCTGGCAATGCCAGTGATCATGGGCGGGATCCGCACTGCCACGGTGTTGATCATCGGGACCGCCACTTTAGCAGCATTGATCGGCGGCGGTGGTCTTGGGACCTTTATCATGTCTGGGATCAACCGCAACGATACGACTTTGACGCTACTTGGGGCGATTGCTTCAGCGGCGTTGGCTTTAATTTTTTCGGCTGGCTTAGCGTTCGTGCAAAAAATCCGTTTTCGCTGGGTGGCAACAGGGCTGGTCGCATTAGGCGTCATCGGTGGCGGGGTTTGGGGCTATCAAGCCTTGAAACCACAACCGGAAACCATCACCATTGCTGGCAAGCTTGGCAGTGAGCCAGAAGTGTTGATCAATATGTACAAATTGTTGATCGAAGATGGAACAGATAATGTGGATGTGGTGTTGAAACCAAATTTCGGCCAAACCAGCTTTTTATTCGATGCGTTAAAGTCTGGCAAAATTGATTTGTATCCCGAATTTACGGGTACCGTCGTCACCAGCTTAGTGAAGCCCTCTGCCAAGCAAACGGCTGAAATCAAACAAGGCGCCAATTCTTATCCGATCGCCAATGCCTTGTTGAAAAAACAAGGCTTAACGCTGCTTTCGCCAATGAAATACAATAATACCTATGCCTTAGTGGTGCAACAAAGTATGGCAAAACGTTATGGGTTGAAAACCATCGCGGATCTCGCCAAATTACCGAATGCTACTGCTGGCTTTGACTTGGAATTCTCCGGGCGAGCGGATGGTTATGCCGGGATCAAGCAACAATATGGCTTGAACTTAAAAGTGGATTCACTAGATGCGTCGTTGCGTTATCAAGCGTTGTCGCAAAATCATGTGGACATCACCGACGGGTATTCCACCGATTCACAAATTGCCCAATACAAGCTATTAGCACTGCAAGACCCCAAGCATGTCTTCGCAACGTATCGCGGGGCGCCGATGATGAAAGCCAGCTGGGCCAAACAACACCCGGCCATCGTCAAGCGGTTGAATCGACTTGCAGGCAAAATCACCGAAACAGACATGCAACAGATGAACTACGATGTGAACGTGAAGAAACAGTCGGCGGCTAGTGTTGCCAAGCGTTATTTGACCACGCATCATTTATTGGAGGCGAAATAATGAGTGAATTAATTGCCTTTGACCATGTCACCAAAACTTATGCGTCAGGCGATGCGGTGCAAGACCTCAACCTCAAAGTCCACACTGGCGAGTTATTCGTTTTAGTCGGCGAATCTGGCAGTGGCAAAACCACCACCTTGAAAATGATCAACCGCCTGATCGAACCCACCACTGGCTCGATTCAATTTAAAGGCCAAGATATCACCACTTATCCGCTTCGGGAATTGCGTTGGCAAATCGGCTATGTCCTTCAACAAATCGCCTTGTTTCCTAATATGACCGTGGGCCAAAATATTGCCTTGATCCCAGAGCTGCGGCATATGCCTAAAAGCCAAGTGACCAAACGCGTTGACGAGTTATTAGATTCGGTCGGCTTGCCGCCTGCTCAATACCGCAATCGCTTGCCCAAAGCCTTATCGGGTGGGGAACAGCAGCGCGTCGGCATTTTGCGGGCGTTTGCCAATAAGCCGCCGGTGGTATTGATGGATGAACCTTTTTCGGCGCTTGATCCCTTGTCGCGCAATCAATTGCAAGAGTTGGTGATAGATCTGCATCAGCGCCTCAACATGACCATTGTGTTTGTGACACATGATATGAATGAAGCCATCCGTTTAGGCGATCGCATCGCGGTGATGCGCGATGGGCAAGTCGTGCAGTGTGACACGCCACAAGCCATTGCCAAGAATCCAGCCACGGAATGGGTCGCTGACTTTTTTGCCGGGACGAAGGCCATTTTAATGGAGACGCCGATTCACAAGCTTCAAAGCTTTGCCACGCCAGCAGTAGCTTCAGTCAGTGAGTTAACGTCACCAGACACCTTATTGAAAACAATCATGCCTGCGATCGCCAAAGGGGAAAAAGTGACATTTCAAACGGATTCAGGTAAGTTTAAACTAGATGCGCAAGCGGTGTTGAATTTCTTAGCCGCTAACGCCTAACCGTCGCCAGTTTTTTAAGAAAGGTGAGGATGTTGCATGAATCATTATGATGTAATCATTATCGGTGCCGGGCCTGCCGGCGTCGCTGCTGCCAGTGTTTTGGCTGACCACAAGCGCGTGATGGTATTTGAGCGCGACTTGTGGGGTGGTACGTGTCCTAACCGCGGATGTGACCCGAAGAAAATGCTCTATCGTGCCGCAGAACTCAAAACGGCCACCCGGGATATGCAACCAGCTGGGGTGCACGGCGAGTTGACCATCAACTGGCCTGAACTGATGGCACACAAGCGCAGCTATACCAGCACGGTGCCTGGTGGGACGCTGACTGGCCTACATGCAGCCGGCGTCAACACCCGTCATGGCGAACTGGAATTCATCAATCGCCATACTGTAGCGATGGGCGGGGATTTGTTTGATGCTGACGATATTATCATCGCCACTGGTCGCAAGCCAGCCAAACCTGATATTCCTGGCGCGAAATTGCTCAAGACTTCCAACGAATTTTTAGATTTGGACCAATTACCGCAACGCATCGCTTTTATTGGTGCGGGTTATGTGGCCGTAGAGCTTGCCAACATTGCCGCGGCAGCAGGGGCTGAAGTGCATATCATCAACCGCTCTGAAACCATTTTGCGCGGGTGGGATGAACGGGCGACGGCCACCTTGAAACAAGCGATGGCGGATGCGCATATTCACTGGCATGATAATATTCACCTTGAAAGTGTCGCCAAGTCAGACCAAGGTGTTTGGCTTCACGGCGAAGATGGTTTCAGCTTAAATGTGAATGCGGCCTTTGCAGCGACTGGCCGTTCAGCGGACCTCGGCATCGATTTAGCGCCGATCGGTTTAGACATGACGGCCAAAGGGTTGCCAGTCAATGAATTCATGCAAACCAAGATCCCGCACATTTATGCCATCGGCGATGCCGTGGACAAAACCCAACCTAAGTTGACCCCAGTGGCTAGCTTTGAAGGCCGCTATGTCGCCAAACATTTGTTAGGCATGAGCGAGCCGATCCAATACCCGGTCATTCCAGAAATTGTCTTTGGCACGACCGAAATCGCCCGGGTCGGCCTCGACGTTGCAACGGCAAAAGCGGATCCAGATCGCTATCAAGTCTTCGATCAAGATGTTTCGTCGTGGTACACTTATCATCGACAACTGGATGAGACGGCGCGCGTGGTGTCCATCACCGATAAAACCACGGGCTTGTTAGTCGGCGCTTTGGTGGTCGGCTTACACGCGGAAGAATTGATCAACCAATTCACCATGATCATCCAACACGGCCAAGCCTTTGATCCGCAAGCGATATTGTTTGCTTATCCGAGTGCTTCAAGTGATTTACAATACCTGCTTTAAAAGGAGTTTTCATGTCAGCATATGCCTCAGTTTTATTGATTTCTGCTGTGATCCTCGCGATTATTTTCGGGTTTATTTTTGCCATTGGGCGCAAATTTAAACCAGAAAATCCAGGCTTTGGCAAAGTGATGATGATCGTCGGTGTCATTGGCATGATCGTTTGTGTGGTTGCTGCCGTCATTGTCGCGATGGCTTAGGATCATTGACATCGCTTTATTCATCCACTATCATGGATGTAACGTCAAAGCTTGCGATGGTAGTGTCAATTTGCTGGTGCACAGAGAACTCTTGTGACTGAAAAAAGGGTCACCAGCTGACATGATTTGGCTCGCAAGGGACAATCGGTGTACGCGCCTTAAGCGATTTGAGAGGTCTCAAAAATGATTTTTGAGGCAAGTTAGGTGGTACCGCGCTCAGCCGTCCTATGTTTAACGACATTTGGACGGCTTTTTTATTTATTCAGGAGGAAACTAACATGGCAAAACATACCTTTTTAACGGGGGATCGCCCCACTGGCCGCTTGCACATCGGCCATTACATCGGCAGTTTACAAAATCGCGTAGCCTTACAAAATTCAGGGGATTACAACAATTTTGTGATGATCGCTGACACCCAGGCTTTGACGGACAACGCCAACAATCCCGAAAAGATCCGCAACTCCCTGATGGAAGTGGCTTTGGATTATTTGGCCGTGGGCATCGATCCAAAGAAAACCACGATTTTAGTGCAATCGGCGATTCCAGCCTTGTCTGAATTGACGATGTACTACTTGGACTTGGTCACTGTTGCCCGTTTAAACCGCAACCCAACCGTCAAAACTGAAATCAAGCAAAAGGCATTTGGCGAATCAGTGCCTGCCGGCTTCTTCATTTATCCAGTCTCACAAGCTGCCGACATCACTGCTTTTAAAGCCGACACGGTGCCTGTTGGTGATGATCAAGAACCGATGTTGGAACAAACCCGTGAAATCGTGCGGACTTTCAACCGCACTTATAACGCTGACGTTTTAGTCGAACCAGAAGGCTACTTCCCACCAAAAGGTTCAGGTCGTTTACCTGGGATCGATGGCAACGCCAAAATGTCCAAGTCTTTAGGCAACGGTATTTATTTAGCCGACGACGCCGACACGGTGCAAAAGAAGATCATGTCCATGTACACCGATCCAAACCATATTCATGTGTCAGATCCTGGTCAAGTTGAAGGCAACGTTGTGTTCACGTATTTGGATATTTTTGATCCTGACAAGCAACATGTCGCTGACCTCAAAGCTGAATACCAACATGGTGGCTTGGGGGATGTGAAGATCAAGCGTTACTTAAACGAGGTGATGGATGCGGTACTAACACCTATCCGTAACCGGCGTTTGGAATATGCCAAAGACATGGCGTCTGTGCAACAGATCTTGATCGATGGGACGGCCCATGCCAATGAAGTCGCCAACCAAACACTGCAAGAAGTGCGCGACGCTATTGGGTTCAACTACTTCAAATAACGCAACCAAAAAGGATCGAGATGCAAAAAACTCGATCCTTTTAATGTGCACTAGTTGATGAACTTGAATTTACTCCATGGTTTGATGAAGTCTAACAACATCAATTCCTCAGGGGCAATGCTACCGATTTTGTTTTTGCGTGGCTCTTTGTGAGGCTTCAAGACAATTTGCAGTTCGTTTTTGTAGATACCGAAATTGTCGTTGCCGACCACGACGTCTCCTGGCTGGAAGGTAATGTCGTTATCGTGTGATGCATTAGCAACAGCCTTATAAGTGACGCGTGAAATCGTTGAACGAATTGCATTAGGATTGATATCGCCGCGTCGGAAGTGTTGTGGCGTAAGGGCAATGGTTTTCTCGATTTCATTAACGTCATCGACAAAATCAAGGTGGAATTGGACTTGGTAGCGATCCATATTGGCTAAGGCTTTAAGCTCAGCTTCACTGGCATAAGCATTGCCAATGATCACATCATCGATCAAGTTGGAGGCAAACAAGTGCTTAGCTTGAACATCGATTGGTAAATACCGGTCTGCTTCAAGCGTTGGTAAGCCATCGTTGACGTTCCAAGGTCCCATATTGCCAACAAGGCTTGCGACAAAGGCAGCCGAGTGAATGTTGAACTTACGAAAGCGTTCAGAACACACCTTGAAGAAATCATAAGGTAAAGCCGTGCCAACCTGTGGATAGAAGTTATGACAGCCATATAAAAAGGCAGTATTGGCTTGGTAGCTGATAATATTATTTAAATAATCCACATTGTTGGACATGTTCAATTCAATAATTAGCCCATAAGGATTGTAAGAGAGCATCGCCTCAGTGGCACCATCAAAGCCTTGATCTAAGCGAATCCCGGCGACATGCAGATCCGCAAAGAACTTCAAATCAGAATATGAAATACCAAGTTGATCAAAGATTCGTGGCGACACATCAAGAATAGTTTGATAACCTAAGTCATTACCCACATCGATGATTTTTTTATATTTGACTTGCGTGGCGGCTTTTGATTCGCCAGCTTCCAGCATACTCATAAAGATACGGGTAAAGCCGTACTGATGGCCGAGTTCTAAGTACGCTTTATTTTGTTCAAAATCACTATGATCGGGATAAATGGAAAGTCCTAGTTGTCGCATTGTCATCGCGTTACCTCCGGTTGCCACAGTTGCCAGTAAATGACGCCGTGTGCATTGTTCGTGGGAATGTCGAGGCATTGAATCTGGGCATCGGCAGTATGGATCGCTTGGCGAAAGGCTGCTTGGTAGCGCTCATTATGTTGTAACAC
>CAKRHU010000067.1 GCA_934339215.1 uncultured Lacticaseibacillus sp. | reverse complement strand
AACAATCAAAAAACATGTTACGCTCGCGTAACATGTTCCATGTGGTCAGGACAAATTCGGTTTTGGCTGGGTAAACATCATTCAGCAATACTCATATCATTCAAGTTAAATTGATTCAATCACACGTAAACGCAGTATCCAATATTGACAGACAGATACTGTTGCCGTGATTTGAAATCGGGACGGAAGCTGGCCACTGCAACATCGTGAGATTTCCGTTGGCAATTTCATCGCCTACAGAAAGGCGCAGGTGGAGATCCACTTGAGTCGAGCAGAGCGAACGCCACAAGTTAGCGCCGCCAAGTACCCTCACTATGCCTCAGTGAGTCAGCTGGAGTCCCGATTTCAGATCAGATCACACACCCATCACGTTTGACTGCGCTCAGCGTCGAGCTTATGAGCGATCATTTCAATTAAATAAACGATTGGGACTTGGGTGGTTAAATTCAAATCCCCGTGTACCAAATCTGGCATATAATAGCTGATCACTAAATCGCTCATTTTGGCTAATGTCGAATTGCCGTGATTGGTCACGGCAATGATCTTAACGTGTTCAGGCTGGACCTTGGTCACCAATTCGATCACTTGTTGCGTCTCCCCTGACACCGACAACACCACCATCACCGTACCTTCTGGCAAAGGCGTATGCGCTGGAAATGGTTGGAATGGATCCATCACCGGCAACGACAGTTTCCCGGCATTTGACCAAAAGCGCGCCCCGTATTGTGCCAATGAATTCCCGCTACCGATCCCGTAAAACAACACCAAAGGCGCATTGTCGATCAAATTCATCGCCTGATCGATCAACTTACCAAAGTCCACTGAATTAACCTTGGAGAAAAAGTCCGCCAAAGGCATCGTGATATCATAAGTCTCCCCACGCGCGACTTCTTGGGTATGTTTGCGATGCTGTTTTAAGGCAAAGCGCAGTTCTGAATAGCCTTCATAACCCATTTTTTCGGCAAAACGCAAAATCGTACTGGTCGAGACATGTGCTTTTTGCGCGAGGGCGCGGATCGTCATGGTTTCGACCGCAGTTTGGTGTTTGTTGATATAGTTGTATACCACCGTTTCTAGCTCGTTGAGCGTTTGTAACTTCTCATACGGAAACATCGACACCCCTCCTAACCTCATAATAATGCGCCATTGGTATAGTGCGGTCAAGCGCTCTCATTCGCGTTATAATAGAAGCAAAAGGAGGCAGATCATGTCAAAGTCTAAATATGAAAAAATTTCTATCGAGATCCAACGCCGGATCCATGATCAAATTTATCCCCCGATGTCACGCTTACCCGATCAAAATGCCTTAGCAGAAGAATTCAACGTCTCCCGCGTGACCATTCGTGAAGCCTGCGACCGCTTAGCGCAACTTGGTTTAGTCTACAAGCAATCAGGACGTGGGACTTATGTGTTAGGCGATGTGGCTGCCCATGGTGATGAAGCGCCAGAATCGCGGTTTAACGGGTTGACTGGCATCCGCGGTAAACAACATGTCACCAGCACCTTGTTAGGTTTTAACGTGGCGATGCCCAGTACTTTAGTCCAAAGTAAACTTGGCTTACATGCAGACGAGCCGGTATACGTCATCGATCGCTTGCGTAAAATCGATGACCAACCTCGATTTTTAGAACATAATTTCATTCCGTTAAAACTCGCCCCAGGCTTAACGCGCGAGGTCTTAACTGGCTCATTATATAGTTACTTATGCGATCAGTTGGATTTGCGTTTGTCTGGTGCCAAACGCGATATCACAGCGACCTTGGCCACCGCTCGTGATGTGTTATATTTAAAAGCTGAACTTGGTGAGCCAGTACTGGAAGTCGCGCAAGTGATGTGGTTGTCGACTGGCGAAAATATCGATTACTCCACTGTCCGCAATCTCGCGCGCTTAGGTGGGTATGCTATGATGAATACTTATCAACAATGAAGTGACCTGTGATTGGCGTCGGGTCGCTTTTTTGTTTTTAAGTGAAATAGAACCAACCGACTCATGCTATTTTGATAACAGAAATAATGAGAAAAACCCTCATTATCTGTCTATTGACATTCTCATCATATTCTCTATCAACAATCACGATATTGATGAAATTAAAAATTGTGCTTTTGCTTACGCTACCAAAGATTTCCCACCATCACATCTGCATCTGAATGCCATTATCACCACACCGGTATTTCATTTTAATTAAAGAATTCTGTTAATTCAAATTGTCCGCTTTACTTTAATATTCTTCTAATGTAAAGTGGCGATAATCGAGCGTTACCATCAAGCGGGGTGATAGCGCAGGGACAATTATGAGGGGGTATTTTCGCATGAAGAAAGCGAAATTCTTTACGGCCGGCGCCGGCATGTTAGCGCTGACTGCGATTCTTGCGGCTTGTGGTGGTAGCAAGTCGAGTTCAACTAGTTCCAACACCTGGAACCGGATGGAAGGTGACGTCATCTCAACCATGGATGCATCCAAAAACACTGATGCTATTTCTGGCCAAGCTTTGACTGATACGATGGAAGGTTTGTACCATTACCAAGGCACCAAGTTGATGCCAGGGTTGGCAACTAAGGTGACCAAAGCCACCAACAACGGTTTGACTTACACCTACAAATTGCGCAAATCTACTTGGAGTGATGGTTCCAAGCTGACAGCCAAAGATTTCGTCTTCGCTTGGAAGCGCACGGTTGATCCTGCCACCAAGGCCCAATATGCTTACTTGTTCTCCGGCGTCAAAAACGCTGATGCCATCATGGCAGGTAAGATGAAGCCTGATACTTTAGGCGTCAAGGCCATCAACGACCAAACCTTTGAAGTCACTTTGGAAAAGCCAATTCCATACTTCAACACGATGTTGACCAACCCAGCTTTCTTCCCACAATCTGAAAAGGCTGTGAAGAAGTACGGCGCCAAATATGGCACCAACTCCAAAGACATTTTGACCAACGGGGCTTATACCTTGTCTGGTTGGAATGGGACGGGCAACTCTTGGACTGAAACCAAGAACCCAAAGTATTGGAATGCCAAAAATATTCATATCGACAAGATTAAGACTCAAGTGGTCAAGGATTCTTCCACAGCGCTTAACTTGTACAACTCCAAGAAGTTGGACCAAGTTTCCTTAGGTGGCCAACAAGCCGCTTCTGCGAAGTCTAACAAAGACTACAAAGCCTTGAAGCAAACTTCTGCTTTCTACTTGGAACTCAACGAAAAGAAAGTCCCTGCCTTTAAGAATGTGAAGATCCGTCAAGCCATCTCATATGCCTTGAACCGCGATCAATACATTAAAAAAGTGCTCAACGACGGTTCCTTGGCTTCCACTGGTGTCACCCCTGCTGGCTTGATGTCTGACCCATCCGATTCTTCGGTCGACTTTGCCAAGACTGCAGCCAAGACAACTAGCCAATACACCAAGTATAACCCAGCAAAAGCCAAGTCCTTGTTCAAAGAAGGCTTGAAAGAACAAGGTCTTTCCAGCTTGAACTTGGAATTAATGACTGATGATACCACCAACGCCAAAACCACTGCTGAATACTTGCAAAACGTTTTGGAAAAGAACTTACCTGGGATGAAAGTCACCACTGCTACGGTGCCATTTAAGACGCGCTTGACCCGTTCTGCTAATGGTCAATTCGATATGGTCATCACGGCTTGGGGCGCTGACTTCCCAGATGCGATCAGCTTCTTGGATCTGTTCACTTCTGACAACTCCTACAACGATGGTAAGTGGAGCAACGCGCAATACGATGCTTTGATCAAGAAGTCTAAGACCACAGACGCCACTAACGCCGACAAGCGTTGGAACGACTTGGTTGAAGCCCAACAAATCTTGACCAAGGATATGGGTGTAGTTCCTATCTACCAACGTGTGCTTTCCACGTTGCAAAACCCTAAGATCTCTGGTTTGACTTATAGCCCAGCGAACACCTTCAACTACACTGGCGCTAAGTTAAGCAACTAATCTCTAAGTGTTATGACCTCGCTGCGATGCAGCGAGGTTTTTTAATCGGGGTCAAAAGCTTGTCCACCCCGGTAAAAAGCATTCCGGCGGATTGGATGTGGAACGCAATGATGCTCGTCGGAACTAACTTCTCGCTGGACTCTAAGCGGTAAACCGCTAAGAGTCCCACGACTGACAGCCAATCCGCCTCCACGCTTTTACCTCTGGCTACGAAGTCTTCTAACGCAACCAAATACGCCTATCACTACGAACATTTGTAGTGATAGGCGTTATTTTGACGTCATTAAAAAGTTTGCATCAGCATGTCGACATGTGGGATCCCATCTTCTAAATACACATCAGAAACCGGCTTGAACCCGAAACTCCCATAGAATTCCCGCAAATAATTCTGCGCTTGAATTTTGATCGGCTGATTAGGATACAAGCGGCGCACTGCAGCCAAGGTCTCAGTCACCAATTTGCGTCCGAGATGCTCATGGCGATGAGCGGCGACGACCAGTACCCGACCAAAGCTAATCGACTGGCCATCGTCATGGGGAATGATCCGCGCATAAGCCACTAGCTCCCCGGCTTGGCGCAGTTGGACATGCCAGGCCTCAAAGTCTTTAGCATCAACTTCTTGATAAGGACAATTTTGCTCGACAACAAAGACTTTCGTGCGGGCCGCCAGAATTTCTAATAAGGTGTTTGGGCGCAATACCTCGGTTTTTGACACTGTCACAGTAGTTTCCAAAATTTTACCTCCTTCATTGAAAAAGACACCAAGTTCGCGCCTTCACCGTTACTGGTGCCCTAGTAGGCGCGAACTCGATGCCTTTTTGTGAGCATCCGGGGATGATCACGGCAGTATTAATGAATTGATTTTAGCACTTGGATCACGCTTGACAATATGTCGCCACGACATATACTAGTGCCTGTCGCAACGACCTATCAGGAGGTTATGATGTACGAATTATTAATTTTAAGTGCGCTGATGGTGCATGACCGCACTGGCTACAAGCTATGCAAGATCCTTGAAGGCAACTTGGAACCACGCCGCCAGATCTCAAACGGCGTGATGTATCCCATGTTACATAAACTCGAAAAATCCGGCTACATTACGTTAGAAACCAAACAGATCAATGGCCGTGCCCAAAAACTGGCGAAAATTACCGATGCTGGTTTTGACCGCTTTGAAGATTTAATGCATACGCCGATCGCCATGGATGCCAAACGCGAATCCAATTTTCACTTTAAATTCCGCGGCTTAGGGCGTGAAACTGTAGGCTTTCAACGCAACGTCCTGCACGCATATCGTGAAGCCACTGAGTCAGATATCGCCGTATACCACAAAGTGATGGCCCACTTGCAAAACATTTTAATCGATCCTGATCGTCAAATCGATGTCGGCTGGTCATTTCGCGGCTTACAGTTAACCTTAAACGTCGCGCAAACGCGGCTGGATTGGGTCGATGCGCAACTACACGACTTGGATGGCTTGGCCGATGACGCCCACTTCACTGCCGTTCCTGAAATCACGAAAGAATATGAGGCAAAAAATTTTGAATAAAAGTTATCGTCAGTGGATCGCATTAGTTGCCATGTCCTTAGGCACCTTTATGGGCTTGCTGGATGTCACCGTTGTTAATGTGGCGTTACCCACCATGGCCACACATTTCCATGAAACTTTCACCAACTTACAATGGGTGCTCAATATTTACACCTTGGTGTTGGCCGTCAGCTTACTGATTGTCTCCAAGCTCGGTGACATGTACGGCCGCAAGAAATTATTTTTAGCTTCCATTATTTTGTTTGTCATCGCTTCTGCCGTCAACGGGATGGCGCCAAATCTGATGATCTTAAACATCGGCCGCGCAGTACAAGCTGTCGGCGGTGCCGGGATGAATTCGTTGGCCATGGCCTTAGTCGCGTCCAACTTTTCTGGTAAAAAGCGCGGATTAGCGTTAGGGATCTTAGGATCAGTGATCGGGATCTCCACGGCTTCTGGGCCGCTGATTGGTGGGTACTTAGTCGGACAATTCGGCTGGTCGGCCATTTTCTACGTCAACGTACCAGTTGGGATCATCACCGTCTTATTAACCGCCATTTATGTCAATGAAACCCCAAGCTATGGGGCCAAACAGCGCGTCGATTTTGCTGGAATGGCGTTATCGGCGTTCACCTTATTCAGCTTGATTTATGGCTTGATCCAAAAAGAGGCCCACACCAGCTGGGCTTGGACGAATATTGGCGTGGCCGGTTGGCTGATTGCCGCCGTGGTTGGCTTGATCATCTTCATCTTAGTGGAACAGCGCGTCATAGATCCCATGGTCGATCTCTCCATGTTTCAAAGTCGGCATTTTGTCGGGACGATCATCGTGGCTTTAGGCTTAGGGGTCGCCATGTACTCCTTTAACGCTTTCTTGACCGTCTTGATGCAAAATTATATCGGCTACACCGCCTTGCAAACCGGCGTGCGGCAGTTAACTATTTCCATTTGGTCCTTGATTTTAGGGCCGATCACTGGGATGCTCGGCGCGCGGTTCTCCAAACGTAAAATGATCGGCTACAGCTTGTTGCTTGGTGCCATCGGCTTTATCTTAATGATGAATGCGATGACGACGCATTTGAGCTTTGGGAAGATGTGGCCGGCAATGATCCTAATGGGGATCACCAACGGGATGGTCAATCCCTTGCTCAACACTGCCGGCATGGAAGGCGTCGCCCCGCAAACCATGGGCATGGCCAGTGGCTTGATCAACGTCTTTCGCCAAATCGGGACCACTGTGGGCGTGGTCGGCTTAGGGTTGATCCAAGATCATCGCTACGAACAATACTTAAGCACGCACTTAACTAAAATCGCCGCACTGCCAGCTAAAGCGACCACAGCCTTGCAAAAAGCGTTAGTTGACGCTGGCCCATTTGCCGGACACGGCATCGCCTTTTCCAAACGGATAAGCCAAGCCCCTTTCGCCCATGATTTCCAAACGACGGTGTTGAACGCTTATGCCCACAGCATGCGCGGTATCACCTTGACTGCTGCCATCGTATTTGTGATCGGCGCTGGGGCAGCGTTTTTCTTAATGCGCGATGCCAATGATTCTGGAGACTTAAATTAACAAAGTCAGGCTGCGGCCTGGCTTTTTGACGTGGAAATATTTCCCGGGTTATGCGTTAACGGAAACTTTCTTGCTCAGTTTATTGGTCAATCCTAATGCCGGTAACATCAATACGACTGTGAAAATAACGGCCCATAAGAAGCCTTGCTGATAGCTGTGTGCGATTGCCATCAAGGTGTGGACATGTTGGTTTTGATAATTTACCACGATAGTCGCTAACATCGCAGATCCAAAATCCCCACCGACATTTTGCATCGTCCGGGTCGCAATCGAGACTTGACCAGAGAATTGTTTGTCCGCGCCGATAAACGCGTCGGTCATTAAAGGACTTAAAATCGCGCCAGCCCCGATGCCACGCACGAACAACACGGCCATCAACAACCAGAAATTCGTAGCTTGATCAAAGTAGATAAATGGAATGGCGCCAATCAAGGTGATCGCTAATCCCCCCCAACGTCACAAAGCGAGCCCCAATGCGATCGATTAAGTTACCAACCACCGGTCGCGCCAGAAGCATCCCAATGCCTTGAGGTAACATTGATAACCCGGCAATGGCCACAGACTCGCCGCGCAGATTCTGGAAGAACAACGGCAACAACAGCATCGGGCCGTTGGTGGCCACACCAGCAAAGAACAAGCCGACCATTGAAGCGGAGAAATTCAAATGCGTAAATA